>JAWXBP010000358.1 GCA_034440135.1 Planctomycetia bacterium | reverse complement strand
GTTCAGGATGTAGTCGTCGCCTTGCCGCTCGATTCGCGCGCGAATATTCGTGGCGTCCGACGAGGCCACGTCCGGTTCCGTCATCGCGAAGCACGAGCGGATTTCGCCCCCCAGCAGCGGCTTGAGCCAGCGCTCTTGTTGCTCCGACGTGCCGTAGCGGGCGAGGACCTCCATGTTGCCCGTATCGGGCGCGGAGCAATTGAAGACCTCCGCCGACCAGAGGACTCGCCCCATGATTTCGCAAAGCGGGGCGTACTCCAGGTTCGTCAGCCCGGCACCCCATTTGCTTTCGGGGAGGAAGAGATTCCATAGCCCCGCCTGCCTGGCGAGCGCTTTCAATTCCTCGATGATCGGCCGCGGTTGCCAGCGCTCGGCGCTCACGCCTTGCGCGCGATAGGTCGCCTCGTGGGGATAGATGTGCTGCTCGAAGAACTGCAGCAGCCGGCCGCGGAGATCCTCCGCGCGCGGCGATAAAGCGAACAACTCCTGCGCGGACTCCATCGTGGCTCAAGCTCCCGGCGCGGCGATCATTTCCGTGCGTAAGCTTACCACGGCGCGGCGGGCATGCTACGCTCATGCACCCTGGATTTCATTCGCGCACTTTTTCTTGCCACCAACGGCCGCCCATGAGCGACGAGCAAACCGACGCCCCCTATCCTTCGCCCGGCGAGGCCTGGTATGTCGTGGGCGTGCTCACGCTGGCCTACGTGTTCTCGTTTATCGATCGCCAGATTCTGAGCTTGCTCGTCGGACCGATCCAGCGGGACCTGGCCATCAACGATACCTGGATGAGTCTGCTGATGGGCGTGAGTTTTGCCGTCTTCTATACGCTGTTCGGCATTCCGCTCGGGCGATTGGCGGATACGAAGAATCGTCGCAATGTGATCGCCGTCGGCATTGCTTTTTGGAGCGTGATGACCGCGGGTTGCGGGCTGGCACGGCAATATTGGACGTTGGCGCTGATGCGCATGGGCGTTGGCATTGGCGAGGCCACGTTGTCCCCGTCAGCGTATTCGATGATCGCCGACTATTTTCGCCCCGAGCGGCGCTCCACCGCGATGAGCGTCTACTCGATGGGCATCTACATCGGGTCGGGCCTGGCGTTTGTCTTAGGAGGAATCGTCGTCAAGTTCGCGGCGCAGCAGGAGTCGATCGAATTGCCTTGGCTGGGATCGATTCGCTCCTGGCAATTGGTGTTTCTGCTAGTCGGCCTGCCTGGTTTGCCGGTCGCTTTGCTGACCTGGCTGACGGTCCGCGAGCCTGCCCGGCGCGGCGTGGCCACGACCGCTTCCCTTGGCGAAGTCTGGGCCTATGTGCGCGACAACGCGGCGACGTTCAGTTGTTTGAATCTTGGTATCGCCCTGGTCACGCTCAACGCCTATGGCGGCACCGCCTGGATTCCGACGATGTTCGTGCGCCGCTATGGATGGAAGGCGGGCGAAGTCGGCATGCTTTTTGGATTGATCGTGGGTATCGCCGGTACGTGCGGCGTGGTGTTTGGCGGCAAATTGGCCGACTGGCTCCACCAGCGCGGCCACTCGGACGGCAATCTCCGCGCGGCCTTGTTGGGCGCCGTCGGTTGGCTGCCCTTCGGGCTAGCGTTCCCGTTGGCGCCGAACGCAACCTGGGCGGCGATCTTGTTGACCCCGGCGATTTTCTTCCTCAGTATGCCCTTTGGCGTCGCCCCGGCCGCAATTCAGCGGATGATGCCGAACACGATGCGGGCCCAGGCCACTGCGATCTATTTGTTCGTGATCAATCTGATCGGGCTGGGTTCCGGTGCAACTGTGGTGGCGTTGTTCACGGAGCACGTCTTCCAGGACCAGCAGGCACTGCACTATTCCCTGGTCGTCGTGGGGGCCATCACGCACTTTCCGGCTGCTGTACTCCTTGGGTTGGGCCAGAAACATTACCGCCGAAGCCTGGAATATCTTCGCGATTGGCAAATTTCAGATCGCTGAATATGCCGCAGCGGCGGATATTTCGAATCTGCCGCATCCTTAAATACAGTAACGACTTCCGTCACGCATGGCGGCCTGATTGCAGACCTTCATAAAAAATCCGTCCATTTTTCTGTAACGTCCCGGCTTCCCTTCGGTATTCAGTGTAGGGGGAACACCGCCCGGTGATTTTTCCGTGTCTTCCGATCGACCCGTGTATGGTTCCTCGATTGGTTGGAAGGATCGCCATCTTCCCCTTAACGCTGTCTTGGCTAACGTCGCGCGTCCGCTGAACGACCCTTTGGAGTCTGCCCATGTCACGCCGTCATCGTCTTCGCTCTCGTTGGACTGCCACGGAACGGCTTGAGGACCGCATCTGCATGTCGGTTCAGCCCGTGCTGACCGACGGACTGCTGTCGATCGTCGGCACCCGCGAAGCGGATAGTGCCAACGTCATCGACGACGGCCAGGGCAAAGTGATCGTCAACACCCGTGGGGAGGGCGAGACGCACTGGGAATTCCGCGGCGTCAGGCAGATCAAAGTGGACCTCTTGGCGGGCGACGACAAGTTTCTGTACCGCCGCGAAGCCGGACGGGCACCGGTGATTCCGGTCGGCATCGACCTGGGCGCTGGCGACGATTTTTTGCTGGTTCGGGGCGTGCTGCTTGACGCGGCGCCGCTGGAACAGCACATCGATCTATCGATCATCGGGCAACAGGGGCAGGACCACGTCGACATCGACTTGGGCGCTCGATCGATCCCCAACGTGCGGCCGGGCAAACCGGGCGCGTCATTGTCCGTGGATTTGGGAGACGACAACGATCGCTTCGGCCTGCAATCGGCGAATCTGCCGGACGTGAAACTCGATTTGCGTGCCGGCGGTGGCGATGACGGAGTCGGAATCGGTCTATTGCTGCCGGCCGTTCAAAAAGTGCGCGAAGCCGCGGCACGCCTGAATCTCGGGCTGGGGGAAGGAAACGACCGGCTGCGCGTGAATACGTCCGGCATCGACGACGTCGATCTTGACGTGTCCGCGGGCGGAGGCGACGACGAAGTTGTGACGGGATTGCTGCTGCCGGCTGTCCAGAAAGTGCGCGAAGCGGCTGCACGTATGAAGGTCGAGTTGGGCGACGGAGACGACTACCTGCGTTCGAGCACGACCGGGTTCGACCTTCCTGAGCTCGATCTCACGGCTGGCCAAGGTGAAGACAGAATCCTGATCGGCATGTTGCTGCCGGCCGTGCAAAAGGTGCGTGAAGCCGCAGCACGAATTCACGTCGATCTCGCGGCTGGCGACGACACCGCCCGAGTGAACACTTCGGGCTACGACCGCGTCGGGTTGGACTTGACCGCCGGCGAAGGGGACGACAACGTCTTGATCGGCCTGCTCCTGCCGGCAGTGCAAAAGGTGCGCGACGCCGCGGCCCGGATGCACGTCGACTTGGGCGCAGGCAACGACGCCCTGCGTGCGAATCTGCACGGCATTGACCATGTCGACGCCGTGTTCGATGCCGGCGGTGGAGATGACAACGTGGGCATCGGGTTGCTGTTACCGGCCGTGCAAAAAGTGCGCGAAGCCGCCGCCCGGATGCGCGTCGACCTGGGCGAAGGGAACGACCGGCTGGCCCTCAACGGGGTCGGTTACCCGCTGGTGAATCTCGATGTCGACGCCGGCGCGGGCGACGATCACGTGTTGATCGGCCTGCTGCTCCCGGCGGTGCGCGAGGACGTTCACTCCGAAGCCCACGTTCACGTCAATCTCGGCGCGGGAAACGATACCATTCGCCACCGCATCGCAGGTTATGATCTGGTGGACTTGGTGATCGATTCGCTCGATGACGAGCCGGGCCCAACCGGCGCCCGCGCGTTGAGCCGCGCCGCGCGGCTGCTTCCCGCCTGATGGCAGGCGGACAGTGATGTTGAGTGTTCCAAGGTAGTGGGGCAGATATGGCAGTCGTCGATCCGCTTGGCTACGACGAGCTGCCCTATCCATGTTCGCCTTATCCGCAATCGCAGCCGGAACATCTGGCGACGCTGGCCTGCTTGATGGGACTGGAGTTCCCGCCGCTTGCCGGTGCGCGGGTGCTGGAGATTGGTTGTGGCGACGGCGCGAACCTATTGCCGCTCGCCTTCACGATGCCCGGCGCGGAGTTGCACGGCATCGATCTCGCGCCACGGCAGATTGAAGCCGGCCTCGCGACTGTGCGGGCGCTCCAACTCCACCAAGTCCGTCTAGCGGTTCGCGATTTGCGCGATTTGAACGACGACGACGGAGCGTTCGACTATATCATCGCCCATGGGGTTTACTCCTGGACGCCGCCCGACGTGCGGGACGCGCTGTTGGCGCTGATTCAAAAGCGACTATCGCCAACCGGCATCGGCTTCATCAGCTACAACGCACTGCCAGGCTGGAGCAATCGGCTGGCAGTTCGCGAATGGCTCTTAACGGCCGTCGGTGCGACGCGCTCCGGAACCGAGCGCGTCGCGGAAGCCCGCCGATTGATGCACCAGTTAAGCGAGCTGCTCCAAAGTGACACAACACAGCGCAGTAACGCGTTGCGCACGGAACTCGCTCGCTTGCTGGAATGGAGCGACGGCTATCTCCGGCACGACTTGCTGGAGGATCACAACCAGCCGGTGACCTTTCGCCAATTCAATGAACACTTGAACCAGCACGGCCTGCAATTTCTTGCCGAGGCGGATTTTCCAACGATGGTCGGACAAGGTCTGCCGAGCCCCATCGCGCAAGCCGTGCAAGTGCGCTCGTCCGGCGCTGCGGAGCGAGAGCAGCTGTTCGATGTACTCACCAACCGGGAGTTCCGCCAGTCGTTGGTCATTCGCGCCGATCGCAAAGTACCGCGATCGATCGATCCGCGCGTTGTCGAACGGATGTACGTCGGCAGCCCTCTGAAGGCCGCCAGCACGGAACAAGGCACAACGACGTTTCGAGCAGCAAACGGCTTTGCGATCGCCGTAAACGAGCCATTGCTTGCGGCCGCGCTGAATTACTTGGCGGAAGTGTGGCCGGCTTGGGTCAATTTCGACACGCTGGTAGAGGCGGGTCGGAGCGCATTGAGCAATCAAGGACAATCGCTATCAGAAGAGAAGCTCGCAACACGTCGCACCGAATTAGCCACGTTCTTGTTGGGATGCTTCGCCGAGCGGGCGGTTGAATTGCACGTCGCAGCGCCGCCGTTCAGTGTGGTTCCAAGTAAGAGACCGACGGCCAGTCCCTTGGCGCGCCGGCAGGCGCTAACTTCGCCCTTGGTGACGAATCTCCGGCACGATCTGGTGCGGCTCAGCGCGGCGGCG
This sequence comes from Planctomycetia bacterium, assembly GCA_034440135.1. Classification (NCBI taxonomy): domain Bacteria; kingdom Pseudomonadati; phylum Planctomycetota; class Planctomycetia; species Planctomycetia bacterium. Next base: position 43,695 of record JAWXBP010000358.1, on the reverse strand, counting down.
CGAGAGTTGTTGCCCCGGCTCGCCGAGCATGGCGATTCGGCGGAGTTCGCGCGGGGGACGGCCAACTATGAGAGCGCAATTCGGGAAATCGCTCGTGGCGCGCTGTTGATGCGCTAGCCGTTCGCCCGCGGTCGCGGCTTCTATCCGTCGCAACTGTGGGCTAGAATCCGGCCTGTGAAGCCGTCGTGTTCTATCACCATGAAAGCGCTCTCCATGAAACTTCCAGGCCAAATCGCCATGTGCGCCGCATTGATCGCCAGCACTGTCGGTCCCGCTGTTGCCGCCGAACCTGACACGCGCTGCTATGAACTTCGCGTGTACTACGCCGCCGAGGGCAAGCTCGAAGCCCTGAACGCGCGGTTTCGCGACCATACCTGCAAGCTGTTCGAGAAGCACGGCCTGGCGAACCTGGGCTACTGGACGCCGACCGACAATCCGGAGCGGAAGCTGTACTACGTAATTTCGGCCCCCAGCCGCGAGGCCCGTGATGCTTCGTTCAAAGCCTTTGGCGCAGATTCAGCCTGGAAGGAGGCCTTTGCCGCCTCGGAGAAGGACGGGAAGTTGGTCGCCAAAATGGAGTCGACGTTTCTGCACGTCACGGACTACTCGCCCGCGATCGAGGCCGAGATCGGCGACGAGCCGCGCGTCTTCGAGTTGCGGACATACACGACCACGGACGGCAACCTGGACCGGCTCAACGCGCGATTCCGCGATCACACTCTTAGGTTGTTCGAGAAGCACGGCATGACGAATTTGGCGTACTGGACGCTCGACGAAGGCCAGCCCGATGCGGACAAAACGTTGGTCTACTTGTTGTCACATGCGTCGGCGGAAGCCCGCGACAAGTCTTTCGACGCGTTCCGCCAGGACCCCGATTGGGTCGCCGCAAAAACGGCTTCGGAAACGGCCGCGGGCGGTTCGCTCACCACGTCGGACGGCGTGAAGTCGGTGATGATGATCCCGACCGATTACTCGCAGTCGCGTTAGTGCTACGTCAAACCCAGATTGTCGGGTTGCTTGAAAGCGCGGGTGGCTGGGGTCGAGTGTACTCGCTCGCCCCCAGCGCACTTGACCTGGGGGCGAATGAGTACAATCGACCCCAGCCACCCACCGTTACTGGACTTGCACAGGCCGGAAAACAAACAAGCCGCGGCGCCGCCCAGCGCCACGGCTTGTTGTTTATAGAAAAGCCAAGGTCGAACTATTTCGTCTTGGTTTGCTTCCCGGCGTCGCCGACCCAGACCGGTGCGGCCGCCGCGACAGGCGTCACCGGTTGGGTGTTAGGCAACCGGCCGGACATATTGATCGGCATCGGGCGGTTCTTGACGGGCAACGTCCCCGGGGCGTCAAAGATTCGTACCGGAGGCGCCGTACGCGTGGTCGAACTTTGACGCGTGACGGTCGGACGCGGCGGCAGGTGCTTTTCCACCACCGGGCGCGGACCTGAGGCCGTCCTGATCGGCTGTTGCAGCGGCGCCGGGCGAGCGTCCGTGACTCGCACCTCCGACGTCGCAGGGCGCTGGGGCATCGCGACGGACGTCGCGGGGCGCGTGACCGGCTTCGGGCGTGTCACCGGAGCGGGCTTCGTCTCCACGATTTCTTCTTCGATCGGCGCGGCCGTCGGCGCGGTGCTGACCATGTCGCCGCTCGCCACTTCGTGGGCGAAGTTATCGAGCGGGCGAGCCCAGGCGCCGTCCGACCCGATGCCGATGACCTGCACGCGGCCCAGCATCCTGCGGCCGGTCAGGTAGTCGTGATAAACGCGAAGTTCTTCGCCGACAACCGGCGTGTCATTCGCCGGAAAGCTGAGGCGGAAGTTCCCGCCGCCAGGAGCGACCCAGGACACGTTGCCCTTAAGCATCTTGCCCGCGGGACGGTCGGGCGTCACCTTGGGCAACGCGACGACCACCGGTTGCTGTCCTTGCAGGGACGCGAGGTGATGTTGCGCGCCTTGCGCCGGGGCGTTCGCGCTCAAAGGTTGCGGCAGCGCCGCGGCACGCGGCATCGGCGGCGGTGCGATACGCGAGTTCGGGACTGGCGCCGATTCGGCGCCGGCGTCCATGATCGATCGCAGCGCCCGTTGCGGATGCTGAATCGCCTGCATTGCCGTTTGCCGCGTGGCGTTCATACCCGGCGCCGGCGTGCGGCGATAATGCGTTTCAGGCTGTTGCAGCGTGCCCGGTCCGCTCTCGGATTCCTGCAACCGCGGGCGGATTTCTTCCATCGGCGGCGGCAGCATCGCTTCGCAGCGCTGGGCGGCCTGGGCGGCGACGCCGCGGACCCGAGCCGACGGTTCCTTCGGGCAGCCTTGCTCGTCCATGCCGAAGGCCATGTCGCGAAGCTTGGCGACGACTTCCTCATCGCAGCACGTTTCGCTGCAGGCCTGGCAGACGTTGCCCGCGGCCGCCATGAACGCCATCACGGCTTCGTACCGTACTTCTTCCGTGCAGTCGCTGAGCGCTTCGAGCAGGCCTTCCTTCACGCCTGGATAGCAACCGCAGCCGATCTGGCCGAGATACTTGATGGCCTTGATTTTCTGCGGCGCGGCGTCCTCCGCCTGCTTGATTTTGGCAGCCTCCTGAATTGCCTTGGGCATTTCAGGCTCCAAATTCGCGGGATCCGCGAGATTACGGAGCGGGGGCTTCTTCTCCAGTCCGGGGCGGTTGCCGCGCCGGTTGACCATCTGAGCGCGCGTCTGCCCCAAGAACCCCTTGGGGATGCCCAGGAAATTCCACAAAGTCGGTGGCGCCGGTGCGGGAATCGCCGGTTGGGCCACGGCGGACTGCGTGAGCGAAGTGACCACGACCAGGCACACTACCTGAACCGCGATACGCTTGGCGAATTCCATTTCGCACCTCGGAGGACTTGTCACAAGAATTATACGGGGCTTGAACGGCTGACGGTTCCGACGCCGCTTCCCTTGTCCAATATTCTCGGCAGTCAGACTCGCAGATTCCGAAGTTTCCGTACTGATCGACACAAGTTCGCCAGCTTGCCCCGTTGCATTGCTAATCCAGTGAAACCTCGTGTTCGATCGGGGTTTTCTGGCCGTCGTCGGGCACTTCGACCGTTTCCTCCTTCTTGACTTCGCCGGCATTGCGCGGCCGACCGGCGACGATGATCTTGTGCGGGCCGGGCGGAAGTTGCTTGAGCACTACGACGCCCTGTGTATCTCCCTTTGCCGAGGCGCCAGGTAGATCGCCCGGTCCCATGATCGTGGCCGTCGGATTCCGCACGGGCACTTTCTCGCTGCCGCGTTTGTAGGTGACCTTGAGCCGCACGTCGCGGGGCTGGGGAGTCTTTTCGGCAGCGGCCGCCATCGCCGACTTGTGTCTGATCGTCAATGAAGTCAGAGGCGACCAATTGCCGGCGAAGTCCTGCACGCGCAGGTAAACCTTCGCATCGCCAGCCTTCAATTCGTTGAACTGCAGTTGAAAATCGTAAAACCGATACCCGTCCCCGCTAGAGCTATTCAATTGGGCAAAGATTTCTTGCCCCTTGGGTTCGGCCGCGCCCTCCGTAATCACGGGCTTGGGGGAGCCGGGCATCCAGTATTCCAGCAATTTCGGGCCGCTCAACGTGTCCTCGGCGCTGACCTCGACGATGACAGGCTCATCGGGCAATGATGTTCTGCGGATCGGCACGTCCGGATCCACATTGGGGAGCCTTGGCGCCGTCCCGTCCAAGACACCGCGCACAATATCGCTTAGCGCGGGCCCGTCGGAATGGTCTTCCCCCAGCACAGTCGCGTAGATTTCCGCTTCCCCGTCAGTACCGCCGGGCTGGAGCGCGAACGTAAAGTCGGCAACATCACAGTGAATGATGAGCCGTCCTGTTTCTTCCTCGACTTTAAGCAGCGGACGATAACTTCGCGAGCCGCGCACCTGATGCGCATCGATCACCGTGCCGTTGGTCTTTCGCAGGCCGATTTCCACTGTCTTTTCGCTGGCCACGTTGTCGACTTCGATCTGCACTACGATCGGCTCCGTCGGCCTACCCACGAACTCGAGTTGTCCGGGCAGCGACTCTGCGGAAGTCGAAGCGCGTGGCTGGCGAACGTGAATTCGCTCCTCAACAAGCACTCTTGGCATCCTGCGGCTTAAATCCCGATTGTCGGGCAACTGCCAAATGAAGGACCGAGGGTAGTTCGCGACGTCAAGAAATACGAGCCCTTCGCCATCCTTGGCCAAGGTCGGATCGAAGCGCAAAGCTGGTTTCAGCCCATCCTTCGGTAACTCAGTACTGCTGAAATCGTACCCTTTAACGGCAGGGCTGAGATCGTTGGTCTCACCCAACTTCACAAACACGGCGCCGCGCGGCAAGTCGGTCGGCGATTGTGTGTTTTCGGCAAAGCTGAGCTTGAACGGCAGTAGCTGGATACCGTCGTCTTCGCGAGGCTGTTCGGCCTCCGCGTCAACGAACTGATCAGGATGCAAGGGTTCGATGCCGAGCCATTCGAGATGATGTTCCACGCCGCCTCCGGCCTTCGTTTCGGTGATCACGGCCACTAATTGTAGCGACGGCAAGTCCACTTCCTTGGGCGCAGCGGGAGGCGGGACGGGAGTCGTAGCGGCGGCGTCCATCAGTGCGTCAGGCGCGGCGCCGGCGAGGCTAAACTTAAGTGCGCCTGATTCCCCCGATGGTTCCACGACGGCGCTGACTCCTAGCTTTACCGCGTCGCGCTGGAGAGCGTCCACCGTCAAAGGAACATCCGACCGCCGACTCCATTTGTCCTTCAATGCATAGAGTTCGACTTTCACGTCGGCGCGCGGACCGGCTGTTCGGCTGAGGCCGATGTCGTACACGGAATCGTCGTTGGGATGCGCCAGCAACCGCACTCCGGTCAGCCAGCGATCGCCCGAGGCGGAGGACGGTTCGCGCGCCTCGCGAACCAGCGAATTCTCACTCAATCGCACCAAGGCGAACGCGCTCTTGGCCGGAAGCTTTACCGGTATCGGAGTTTCCGCGCTCAGTTCCACCGCTCGGTCAGGATTCTCAGCACTCTTGGACTGGGCAATCACGACCAATCGAATCAGCCCGGACTTTGGCGGCTCGCCCAAATACGTGGCCGTCAACGTGACGCGTTGATCTTTGGACAATACGACATCTTCGGGCCTCACATCGGAATCGCCGTGCCTCAACTTTAGCTGCGGCGGAATCTCGACGAATCGCAACGAATTTGTGTTCGAGTGGCTGGCCCCGACGATGTCCAGCGTGAATTGCAGCACGGTGTCGTTGCTGAAGTCCAGCGATTCCGGCTTCAGTTTCAAGGTGATCTGCCGATTCCATTTTTTAAGCGGCGCCATGCCGCCTTCGCTGTCGTCGCGTTCCAGCTGTGCGTCTCCGGCACGCGCCAAGAGTTCCTCGCTACCGCTGCGCGGGGCAGACTGAATCCGCGATTTCAGCAGTGTGCGATATTCCGAAAGCAGACGCACGAACTTCGCGCACTCATCGAGGCTCGTCGCCATAGCGGCCGAATCGGTCAATTGCGACGCCAGCGCGGGCAATTTGTCGTCGGCGTTGCCGTCCTGAATCAAGCTCACTGTAAATCTCGCCCAGCGGGCCTCCATCTCCGCCTGATCTCCGGCTACGGACGTTGGCATCGCGATTGCTACGTTTTCTTCACCAACGCTCGGCGCGATTTCTGCTTCCTTAAGCACTTTCCATAGCAGCTCGCGATCCGCCGCGCTCGGCAGCGGCGTCAACAGAAGTTGTTCCATGCGATGCTGCGTAGCCGCCGTCAGCGGAGCGGCGGCAGCACTACCGTGCGTCGTATAGAGGCTGGAGACTTCCTGCTGGATGTCGGTCGTCACCTTGGCTAACAAGGCGTCGACTTCGGCCACGTTCGCTTGCCCAGGAATGTCTTCCGCACGGGAGCGGTCGTCCTGCCCTTCGAAGTCTTGAATCGCGTCGCAAAGTGTCTTCAATGCGATTATATCCTTGTCGCACTGCTGCGCTTCAAATCTGCCGCAAGCGGCTTGCCACCGCCAATAGTCCGGCAGCCTCGACAACAGCAAATTGCGGCGCCGCACCGCGGTCAAATAGGTCTTCGGCGCATCGCTCCACAACTCTTTTCGCGTACGCTGGAAGTTCCGAATCGCAGCGGGGAAGGCCCGCAGCGCATCTTCCGTGAAATCCTTGTCGTTGGACTCTCCGATGGCTGCCTGGCCGATGGCGTCCTTGACGGCGAGAAACGACGATTCCAGCGGCCCGTCGCCCACCTCGCCGCCGGTGTGACGACGCCAGTCGCTCCAGACCAACACTTCTTGCAATTCGCGCCACGACGCCGGCGCATAATCCAGCGGCGACGCCTTTAGTTGCTGGCCCACATCCAACAGGTAGTCGTGCGCGAGCCAAACCGCGTCCCCCTTGGGCTCCACCGGCTTAACGGGTTCCGCTGGCTTCTCGGCCGCGCCTTCCTCCTCTTTCTTCTTCTCCGGCACTGGCTCCACGACCTTTGCGGCAGCTTGCGTAAACTCCACCGGCAGCGAAATCTCGGCGGGATCAACCTGGCTTCGTGTGACGACGACCGGCGACGCTCCGAGCGTCTGCGTGAGTCGCGTCATGAGATCCTGAAGATCAACCCGACCATTTTTATTCGCGGCGTGCTTCTCTCGTAGGACTTCGCCAACCTGCTCCATGAACACCGAACCGCGAAGTCGATGATTGATGCGCGACTGCGTATTGCTGGGCCCGGCGCAGATCACCCAAAGACTATCCGATTCGACGGATTCCACATCGGATTTGAGCGCGACAGCCCAATCGGCCTGTGCCACCGCCAACCAGGGCTCCGCGCTCGCGCGCGGACTATCGAGCAGGACGATCTTGGTGGCGTACGACTGCGTCGCGATCGATTGCAGCAACTCGCGCAACGGCGTGGCCGGTCCATGGGGCGCGTTGTCCACGAAGTCCGCGAGCCTTGCTTGGCTGTAGTCCGTCGAAAGTAACGCCAGTTGAGGCGATCCATCAACGAGCCGCGTCGCAATGTGCCCCGCGATGTAGCAGACCAGCACGCCCTCGGCGGGACCAACCTCGCGTTTGTCGTTGGCGTTGAATGTTCCGTCTTGCGAGATAAGCTTTTTGGTCCAAGGCAATTGCGCCATGCGCTCCGCATCCGCGTTGGCGAAGGCGGGCGTTGTGAGTTGCCCCGCGTCGACGTCGCTGACTACGATCGAAGCGAACACCGTCGGGGTGACCGGCCGAGGCCACAGCAGCCACACGAATAGCCCCGCCAGGCAGCCCGCGACGGCCGTCCAGCCCAGGCGGTTAAGCCAGCGCTTCCAAGGATGGACTTCCTGTTGACTTCCCGGACGCCAATTCGGTTGTCGGGCAGGCCGCGATCGCCGTGCATCGGACATAGGATCGATGTTCCGCGGATGATTCAGCCGGTTTAGGCGACGACATGCCTGCCGACGCACAGGCCCGATTCTAACAAACAGCGCCGTGCCGGGGGACTCTGTTACAGGAATCGCACCAAAAGCGCGAATTTCGGCGCCCGGCGGTGGCGGACTGATTGCCGCGCCGCCGCCGCACCAAAGAAAAATCCCTCGTGCGCTGCGAAGGACGCTGCGCACGAGGGCATGCGAATCGAGATCAAGTACGTCGCTCGCTTTAGAAAATACCCATCGCGAACAAACTGTAGCGAACAATGAGCCCTGCGGCCACAACACTCACCATGCTCATCAGCTTGATCAGGATATTCAAGCTCGGACCGCTCGTGTCCTTGAACGGATCGCCGACGGTATCGCCGATCACGCCGGCGGCGTGTGCGGGACTGCCTTTGCCGCCGTGGTGTCCAGCCTCGATGTACTTCTTGGCGTTATCCCAGGAGCCGCCGGAATTGGCCATGAAGATGGCCACGCAGAAGCCCGTCGTCAGTCCAGCCACCAACATGCCCATCACGCCAGCGACGCCGAGCAGCAGGCCACCGACAACGGGCGTAACCAGGCCCAGCAACGAAGGCAGAATCATCTCCCTTTGAGCCGCTTTGGTGCTGATCGCCACCGGCGAAGAATAATCCGGTTTGGAGGTGCCAAGCATGATGCCCGGGTTTTCCTTGAATTGCCGGCGCACCTCTTCGACCATGCCTTTGGCGGCGCGACCCACGGCCTTCATCGTCATCGCACAGAAGACAAACACGGACATCGAGCCCACGAACATCCCCACCAGCACTTTGGGGTTCATCAGCGAGGCGTCGTAGTAGGTCGCGAACTCCGGCAACGTCGCGCGATGCACTTCGATCAATTCATCGCCGCTGGCGACAAATCGCGATTTCGTGACGCCATCTTCTTCGAATTGTTCGAGAATTCCGTCCGGCACACGTCCCGGAGCGCCGGAGAACGAAACCTTTTCCCAAGCTTCTCTGACGGCGCGATGCCGCACGTGCGTGGGAATCGCGAGGTACTTTTCGAACTTCTCCGCGGGAGTCTTGAACTCGCCTTCCTTGGCGCGCAGGATGAACTGATTGGAAACCTTGTAGAAGCCCGGTTCTGCGTCTACGGTCAACACGCTTTCGCCCCAACGCTCGAAGCCGATCCGCACTTCCTCGACGTAAGCGGCCAGTAGTGCGAGCGCGGTGAGCGCCGCGGAACCAATCGCGAAGCCCTTGCCCGTGGCGGCCGTGGTATTACCGAGGCTGTCCAGCGCATCGGTCCGCTCGCGGACTTGCTCTTCGAGTCCGGCCATCTGGGCATTGCCGCCGGCGTTGTCGGCAATCGGTCCGTACGCGTCCGTCGCGAGCGTGATGCCGAGCGTGCTCAACATCCCGACCGCGGAGATGCCCACGCCGTACAGGCCGAGGGCAAAATAGTTCATGTCGGTGAAATTCCAGCCGTTCGTAAAGCCGAACGAAAGAATCGTCGCGGCGGAGACGACCATCACCGGGAACCAGGTACTCATCATGCCTTCGGCGATGCCGCCGATGATCACGGTCGCCGGGCCGGTCAGGGCCTGCGCGGCAAGCTCTTGAGTTGGCTTGTACTCGTCGCTCGTGCAGTACTCGGTCCACTTGCCAATCAACCACCCGGCCAACAAGCCAACGATCACGCTGAAGGCTACGCCGGGCACGCCATAGACCATGGCGGCCGGGATCGGCGGCATGAGCCACCAGGCAAGGCCAATAGCCGCGATCATCACCAAAAACGTCGACAGATTAATGCCCCTAGCCAGCGCTTGGAGCAGCACTTTTTGAGTGGCGGACTCCTCCGTACGCACAGTGTAAACACCGGCGATCGACAGAAAGATGCCGACGGCCGCGATCGACATCGGCAGAAACAGTGTGCGCAATTGGGCTTCCACGACGCTCATGCTGCCATCGCCGGTCAGCAATTCGCCGCTGGCAAAGGCTGCTACGCCGAGAGCCGCTGTAGCCAAAATGGAGCCGCAATACGATTCGTACAAGTCGGCGCCCATGCCGGCCACGTCGCCGACGTTATCGCCGACGTTGTCCGCAATCGTGGCCGGATTGCGTGGATCATCTTCGGGGATGCCCTGCTCAACCTTACCCACGAGATCGGCGCCGACATCCGCGGCCTTGGTGAAGATGCCGCCGCCGACTCTTGCGAACAAGGCCTGGCTGCTGGCGCCCATGCCGAAGCACAGCATCGTGACGGTAATTTCGGCGAGAGAAATGGTCTCTCCCGTAATTTGCGGCCAGATCCAATAGAGGATCGCGAACCACAGGCAGATATCGAGCAGACCTAAGCCGACAACGGTCAAACCCATCACGGCGCCCGAGCGAAACGCGACCTGGAGGCCTTGGTTCAGCGACTTTCGCGCACCGGCGGCAGTGCGACTGCTCGCCCAAGTGGCGGTCTTCATGCCGAACCAGCCGGCAAGGCCCGAAAAGAATCCGCCCGTCAGAAAGGCGAACGGCACGAACTTGCTTTGCACGCCCAAGCCAAAGGCGGCATACGCGAGCAGCGCGCAAATCACGGCGAAAAAGACGGCCACTACCTTATATTGTTGGGTCAAATAGGCATTTGCACCCTCGCGGACATATCCCGCGATCTCGATCATCAGCGGCGTTCCCTCGTCCGACGCCATCATCTCCTTGTAGAAGCGAAACGCCTGAATCAACGCCACGATGGACGCGATGAAGCAGAACGCCCAGACGATCACAAATGTCTGCTCATTGCTCGCCGTCACGACCGGCGTCACTTCTTGCGCCAACAAGGCGAGATTGGCCGCCCCGGCCGAAAACATGGGCGCCGGCTCTGCGGAAGTGAGATTGGCTGGCACAATGACCGAAGCCAGCACCAGAGTCGCGAGCCCAACAAAAACCGTCCGTGTCCGCCTCATCATCGCGTCGACCCCCTCGTAATCCAGTGAGGTTGATGCGCCCGGCCCCACCGCCAAGCGCGCCGCGTGGCTGCCGCCGCTCACGGCCCCCAGAGTGTACCAACCAAAATTGGAAACACCATACCGATCAAGGAGTTGCGACGGATTGCCAGGACAAGTCGCCAGGGAGCCAAGTTGAACCTGCCAATTTTTGGCGGCTGCCCTGGAACACGCCGCCCGCGCACGTTGTTAGAATGTAGGCGGCGCATCGCGGACCTTGACCCGCGCAACGCCAACTCGGAAACGCACAACGCACGGAGCGTCTGGCCGCATGTCGTCTCGCTGGTTCAACGTGGCGATCGTCGGCATTTGGTTGACCACCATGTCCTGGTTGGTCACGCAGAAGATCTGGCCGGCGCTCGACGTCGGCCGTCCGCCCGGCTACAGCACCGATGATCCACATACGAAGTGGCAATTGCTGCTCGATGACAAACCGATTGGCTGGGCCGAATCGACCGTGGAGATCGACAAGGAAGGCGTGAAGACGTTGGCGAGCGAAGTCTTTCTGGAGGAACTTCCGCTCGGCAAGCTCGGCCCGGCCTGGTTGCTCCGCATGGTCGACGCACCGGATTCGATCGCCCAGATGCGAGTCCGTAGCACCGTCGAGCTCGATCCGCTGGATCGCCTGATCGGGGTCCGCACGGCAGTAGACCTCGCCTCAATGCGCGACGTGATGCTCATGCAAGGCGTGGCATCCGGCGACCGGCTCAGCATCACGGCCCGCACCGGCGACTTCGTCTACAACAACGAAATGTTTCTGCCTCGGGGCGGCGCGATCGGCGAATCCTTCTCGCCACGCACGCGGTTGGGACAGTTGGAGGATGGGCAGACTTGGACCGTGCCCGTTTACAGCCCCTTTTACGCCCCGAACGCCCCGATGGAAATACTGCAAGCGACAGTCGAAGGGGAAGGGCCGATTATTTGGAACCGCGAAATCGTGTCGACCAAGATCGTGGTGTTTCGCAGTGATCCAGGGGCGGGAATCGGCGACGCGAACGGCGCTATCCGCGGCCGCGCGTGGGTGGACCGACTCGGGCGCGTCCTGCGGCAAGAGGCGTTTCTCTGGAGCACCAAGCTCACGTTCGCGCGCGTGCCTAACGACGAAGAACGCCTGCGTGAGAGCGTCCCCGACCGACCGAGGCTGGAACACGAAGCATCCAACGACGCGCCCGTTGACCTGGAGGTCGACGCGCCATGATCGAGTTTCAGAACGTCACGCGGACCTACGGCGACCGCGTGGCGGTTGCGCGGTTGACGCTGACGGTTCAACCCGGCGAGCTGTTCTGTTTTCTCGGCCCGAACGGCGCCGGCAAGACGACGTCGATCAAAATGCTAGTCGGGCTGCTGAGACCGACTTCCGGATCGATTCGCGTTTGCGGTCACGACCTCACCGCACAGCATCGCGAGGCAGCTCAATCGATCGGCTATGTGCCGGACGAACCGTACCTCTACGAAAAGCTGACCGGGCGCGAGTTCCTGCAATTCGTCGCTGGCATGTACGGCATGACCAGGGCCGAGGAACGAGACGGGATCGAACGCACAATCGCTGAACTGGACCTGAGCGACTTTGTCGACGACCTCACGGAAACCTATTCGCACGGCATGAAACAGCGCCTGGTGTTCGCCGCCGCGCTGCTGCACAAGCCGCGCGTGCTGGTCATCGACGAGCCAATGGTGGGACTCGATCCGCGCACCGCCCGCATCGTCAAGAACCTAATTCGCGCCCAGGCTGAAGCGGGAGCCACGGTCTTCGTCTCCACGCATTCGCTGTCGATGGTCGAAGAAATCGCCGACCGCATCGGCATCCTCGACCAGGGCTGCTTGCGCTCGGTGGGAACGCTGAAAGAACTGCGAGGTTCGATCTCCGGCAGCGATTCCAGCCTGGAGAGTTTGTTCCTGCAACTGACGTCCGGGCCGAATGGAAATGGCAACACGTATCAGACTTCACCTGACACTAGCCCGTAGCGTCAGCGAGGGAGAGTTGACGTCGCCGAGGGTTAGGACCAGAAACTCTCAACAGCGCCCTCTCTCCCTCGCTGGCGCTACGGGCTAATGTAAGCGACGGCTGCAAATCGCCCTGTTCTTGACTTCAATCAACGCCGCCAAATGGCATCCAGCGCTGAACCGAACCGCCTACTGCGTCCCGAAGCTGAGGCTTCGGTCTTTTGGCGATTGCGCCGTCGGCTGACCGTGAACCAGATTCGCCAGGCCGTGCGTCAGTCGCGTTTGCGCGTTGCGCTCGCGCTCGTGTTGAGCATGTTGCTCTGGTTTGGGCTGTTCGTCATGTTCGCCGACGGGTTTCATTTTCTGGCCACGACAATTCAGCATCCCGAGACGCATGACCAGACCGTCGGGGTGGTGTTCCGCGTATTCTTTGCGTCGCTGACATTGATGCTGCTCTTTTCGTCGGCGGTGATTCTCTATGGCAGCATGTACCGCGCCAGCGAAGCGCAGTATCTCCTGACGTTGCCGGCGCGTGGCGAACGCATCTTTCAGCACAAGTTTCAGGAGGCGATGTTCTTCGCCAGTTGGGGTTTCTTGCTGCTCGGCAGCCCGATGCTGATCGCCTATGGCGTGGTCGGTGACGCTCCCTGGTACTACTTCGCGCTCTTGCCGTTCTTCATGGGGGCGTTCGTCTACATTCCGGGCAGCTTTGGTGCGATCGCCTGCGTGCTGGTCATTCACAGGCTGACCAATCGACGCCAATATGTTGTCGCTGGAACGGTCATCGCCGTGCTGGCGATCAGCGGCTGGGTCATCTGGTCCATCGCCAACAGTCCGCAAAGCGACCTGCTGACCCCGAACTGGTTCCAGGAGGTGGTCTCCCGGTTGCAGTTCAGCGAGCACAAGCTGTTGCCCAGCTGGTGGCTGAGCGTTGGCCTGTTGCAAGCTTCGCGCGGGCAATGGCGCGAAAGCGTGCTGTTCCTGTCGCTGACGGTCTCGAACGCCCTGTTCTGGCATTTGATCGCCTCGGCCGTGGCGTCGCGTTACTACCGCGCCGGCTACAGTCTGTTACACGCCGAGCGATCCGGGCGGCGGCGCGCGCGGTGGGGCTGGGTCGATCAGCTGGCGGGCTACAGCGCGGCGTTTCTCTCCCGGGAAATGCGGTTGCTGATCGTCAAGGACGTGCGACTGTTCCGGCGCGATCCCCTGCAGTGGTCGCAGTTCCTCATCTTCTTCGCCCTGTTGGCGATGTACTTTCTCAACACCCGGCGACTGACCTACGACGAAACCAAGGTCACCTGGGTCAATATGATCAGTTTCCTGAACCTGGCCGTGGTGGGGTTGATCTTGTCGACGTTCACGACCCGATTCATCTTCCCGATGGTCAGCCTGGAAGGCCGCCGGTTCTGGATCCTGGGCCTGATGCCGGTCGATCGCGGTACCGTGCTATGGAGTAAGTTCCTGTTCGCCGCCTGCGGGTCCATGATTCCTTGCACCGTACTGGTGCTGCTCAGCGACCTGATGCTAGACGTCAGGCTTTTTGTGATCGGCATTCACCTCCTGATTTGCCTGATCCTGTGCACGGGCCTGTCCGGGATCGCCGTGGGGCTCGGGGCCCGGATGCCGAACCTTCGGGAAGAATCTCCATCGAAGATCGCCGCGGGCTTTGGCGGCACGCTCAACCTCGTCATTTCGGCCGCATATATCGTGGCCGTCGTGCTCCTCGTGGCGGTTCCTTGCCACTACTACCTCGAAGTCAGCCAGCGCGAAACCAGCGATTGGGCCACACGCGTCGCAAGCGTGCAGTGGTGGTTGGGCCTGGGCATTGTCGCCAGTCTGGCGTTGGGCGCCATTGCCACCGCAGTTCCGCTGCGCGCCGGTTTGCGCGCCTTCCGCGAGCTTGAGCCCTAGTTTCACGTTCACGCGTCCGGATCATGAGGAAGCGATTCGCGTCGGATGAGATTCCGGTCGCGATTTTTTTCTGAATTTTTTTAATCCACTTGCAACCCGGTTCGTCGCTTAGGAAAGTGTACCCGGCGTGTAGAGCACCAGCACGCCGACACGCACTACTCACTCGGGGGTCCCTCATGTTTCGTCGTCGCCTGGTTCGACGTCGTCGCGGTCTGCGCATCGAGTCCCTGGAAGTTCGCCGCCTGATGGATTGCCAGAACAATCCCACGACCTACCTAGTCAATACTTTCGAAGATTCGGTCGTCTCCAACGACGGCCTCATGAGCCTACGGGAAGCCATTCTCGAATCGAACCTCGACGCCGACTGCAATCTCATTCTTTTGCCACCTGGCACCTATGGATTGACGAGCCAGGATCCGGCGGATTTGCGCGGCGGCAATTTGAACGTCGTCAAACGGCCCGAGCGATCGACCAAGCTCGTCACTATTCGATCGCAGGGCGCGATAGACGACCCCGAATCGACAGTCATTCGCGGCGACTGGACCGGCCAGCAACACAATTTGATTACTGTGGGTCTTGACGCGAGCCTCGCCATCGTGGGGATCACGTTGGAAAATGGCTCGACCAGCGACAAAGGGGGCGCGATACATGCCCGCAGCACCTTGTCCGTGACGAATTCCATCTTTCGCTCGAATCGCGCCGCAAAGCGCGGGGGCGCGATTGCCATTGAATTGGACAACGCGTCCGACAAAGTCACGATCAAGGACAGCCTATTCGAAGACAATAGCGTCGACCTGGAACTTGGCGGCGCCGTTTCCCAGTCCGGCGGCAAACTGACGATCGAGGGTTCGACGCTCTACAAGAATTCGGCCGGTAAGCGAGGGGGCGGACTGGCGGTGACGGAGGGATCGGCGACTATTATCAACAGCACGATCTCGACGAACACGTCGCGCGAATCGGGCGGCGGGATCTACGTGGTCGCCGGCGCCTCGGCGATTGTCAGTAGTAGCACCATTTACGCGAATACCGCTCGCGGCGACACGGCCGGCGGCGGCATCGACGCCCAGGGGGAGTCGACCAACGACGGATCAGTGAGAATCGAGAATTCCATCGTGGCCGGAAACGTTGCCTGGCACGAAGAATACGAGAACGTGCAGCTGATCGAGGGCATGAACTTGCGTGGCAACGTGCAAAGCGACGGCGGGAATCTGTTCGGCGACGTCACCGGGGCGGTGAATCCACAAGTTCGCAGTACAGAGGACGTCTTCGACTACACGTTCCGCAATCCGCTGCTGGGAGATTTGAAGAACAATGGCGGCCTGACGCCGACCCACGCACTCTTGGCAGGCAGCCCCGCGATCGGCGCGGGAACGAAGGAGACTGGCCCCCCGACGCACGACCAAACCGGAGCGCCGCGCGGCGACTCGATTGATATCGGCGCCGTGGAATTCATCCGCGAGCAAGAACCGCCCGACACCGTCTTGGGCGACACGGACAACGATTGCGATGTCGATATCACCGATCTCAACAATGTCCGCAACAATTTCGGCTCCAACGGTCTGGGGATCCTGGGCGACACCGACGGCGACGGGGATGTCGACATCACGGATCTGAACAATGTCCGCAATAATTTCGGATCCATTTGCGTCGTCACTCCCGGCGCGCCGCCGGCCGAAGTGATCGACGTCACGAATTGGCAAGTGTGCAAAGACGATCGCAAGTATTGCGCTATTCCGAACGACGACGGTGACGACACGTTGGCGATTCAGGCCGCGATGAACTACGCACGTACGCGCGGCGAGGCGCACGTCCGTGTCCCGAAGGGGGAATTCCTCGTCGCCAATCTGTTGTTTCACGGCTACGCGCTGGGGCTGACCGGCGAAGGCACGCTCAAACTCGCGCCGGGGTCCAAATCGTACGCCACGCTGACGGTCGACAGCACCGTGAATCCTCGCGGGAAAGTGCCCGAGCTGGCGATCACCAAGACCGTGACCATGCGCGACGACTTCACGCCGATCAACTGGGTGGACGGGATCACGATCGATGGCAACGTCGCGGCTCCGCACACCAATAAGGCCATCGGATTGGTCGTCGAAGGGGAGCAACTGCTGATCAGCAACCTCACCGTGCAGAACACCGCGAACCATCCGGATTCGACGACCGACCCCAACGTGCCGGCTGGGATCAACATCCTGGTGCGGGGAGACCACAACGTCTTCTCGACGGTGGATTCGCTGGACGCCGGCCATACGGCGTTCCGCAACGTCGGCGGAGACAACTACTACTATGACATCGCGGCCTTGCGATATCGCTGTCGCGGCTTTCGCGCGCAACTGCCGAGTGAGGACGAGGTCGGGGGCAAAGTGATCGAGGGCGGTCCGATCTATATCATCGGGAATGACGACGACCACGAGCTGGATTTCTCGACGGAGACTACCGGGGTGAACTGCAGCCGAGGCGACGCCCCCGCCTCGATCTTGATCGATCCGGTGCCTGTTGACGATCCGGACAGCGAAAAGCGCATCACCAAGGTGGAGTTGAGAAACCTCGATGTAGGGGGGCCCAACGGTATTGACCCCGTCTCCGGACAAGGGAATGTGCTGAAATTCGCCGCCGTGGAAAACATGATCATCGACAATAGTCGCTTTGTTCACACGTCGCCGCGGCTGCATTCGATTCGGGTCGCTGAGGGCACCATCGAAACGTTGCCGACCGGCGCCAAGCAGCAAATCGGCGAGATCACGATCACCAATTCCTGGCTGGCGCGCAATTTGTTCTTCGAAGGCCGAACCGACGAGCCCATTTACAAATCCATCGAGTTGGAAAATGTCACCATCGGCGAAGGGTTTCGCGATGCGAAACCAAGCGACCGAGAATATGCCATTGAACAACTATCCGTCTGGGACGGCTTCACGGGAAAGAGCCTTTCTCTGAATCACTTTTCGGTCGCGGGAATTCAATGGATGGCGCCTGCGGCGTTCAAGCTGATGGATAGCGAACTGCACGGAAAAAGCGCCAGCCTCGTAAATGGGCTTGACGTCGAGTTTCTTCTCGACGACGTACAATGCTCCCGCTTCATGTGGTCCGACAACGTCGTGACAAACACGCCGCCGGGGTTAGCTTTACCGGTACCGCAGATCCCGGGCAGCTTGAAGCTCCTCTGTAACGTGGCGCCGGTGACCGAACCAGCGGCCTCGATAATTGCTGACAGTGTTGCCGCCGTCGACGAGGTCGTCGAGCGGTGGCAAAGCAACGCGGACCTGCTCGGCTGGTCCGCCGCAGATCCCGACGAAACGTCCGTCATCGCCCGACGCAATTCGGCCCGGCGTCGTTGAACTTCCGTGAACTAGGACCTGCTAATCCGCGATATGTTGGCGCGCCGTTTCCGCCCAGGGGCTGTCCGGTGACATTTCGAGGAAACGGCGCCAATGCGTGCGGGCCTGGTCGCCATCGCCCTGTTGTTCCAGTGCGAGCGCCAGGTGATAGTGCGCGTCGGGGAAGTCCGGGTGCAGCGCCAAAGCCCCGCGAAAGGCCGCGACCGCTAGCGTGGTTTGGCCCAGTTCAGCCAGCAAGCAGCCCAGGTTCGAGCGGGCTTCCACGAAGTTGTCGTCCAGTTCGACCGCCATGTAGTAGCGTTCGAGCGCTGCGGGCAGCTCGTTCGACGCGTAGAGTAACTCGGCTAACTCAAAAACCCATTCGGCGCGCGGCCCGCCGACGGCGAGCGCCGCGCGATAGAGGTCGATCGCCTCCGGCAACTCGCCAGCGTCCTCGTGGGCCTTCGCGGCCTCAATCAGCTCCTCCGGCTCCGGCGAAACAGCCGAGATTTGCCGTGCGACGGCCGGCGTGGCTTCGACGGTGTCGAAATCGTCGTCTAGTTGCTCGAAGTCGAAGCGCAGTTGCCCGCCAGGTTCAACTAGGCCTTGCCCTTGGCGGAGCAGCAGTTCTTTGCCAGCCAGCATCACCGACAACTGCGCCAGCGGCCGTTCCACGCTGGGGAGGAATCGCCCCAGCGCCGCGAGTTGCCGCTTGATCTCGCGCGGCGGGATGCCGGCCGTCAGCAATTCGACCAAGCGGCGGGCGGTCGCGACTTCCTGAAAGTCGAAATACGGCAGTCGCATCACCTCTCGTACCGGGCGGATCAGCCCCAGACGCTGCCAGCGTCGCACAACGCTCAACGGCACGCCGACCAATTCCGCCAGCATGCGCGGCGTGTGCAATCGATGCACGTGTTGTTCGGCATCGACCAGCCCTAACCGGTGCCAGAGCTGCGTTTCCGAGATGACGACGGGACTCACTGCCCCAGGCGTCGCGGCTTCCAAGGCGGCCAACGCCCGGTCGAGCACGCCGTGCTCGTCCAGCGGCAGGCTGTGTTCACCCACGACAATCAGGCCGACGGCCGGATCACCCAGCTCGACGTTGCTGCCGCCATGCGCTCGGATCAACTCGCGAGCATCGGAATGACGTGCGCCGGCAAACCGCCCGACAAGCGCGACGCGCATACCTTCCAGCGAGGGTGCCGATGACATGGGCCGAAACGGGGGGACGCGATGAAAACTCGTTGCGCCCAATGTCTAGGCTGGCAGCCGAAGTGTCAACGCACTGAATTGCGCCGCCCAGGAACCCGGCCTGCAACGCCCAGCAACGGCTATTGCTTGATCGTTCCCGGTTGCGCACTGACGCGCACCGTGCCGGGACCGGGCGCTGCCGCCGGGGCTGCGCTGGCCGTCAGCGGTGCGGTGCTGAGCGCCGTGCGCATCGCGGTTGCACGGGATTGCAACTCGGTGTTCCAGCGGTCCAGCGAGAGCGCTCGCTGATAATTGGCGAGCGCCTGGGCCTGGTCCCCCAACTCTTCCTGGACATGCCCCAGCGCGATCAACGCACGGGAATTGGACGGTTCCAGGGCCAGGGCGTCTTGCAGATGCTTGAGCGACGCGTCCTTGTCGCCGAATTCCTCCGATAGCCGGGCCAACTCAATTTTCGGGTCGGCCACCGCCGGGCTGTGTTGCGCCCAACCTTCCATCAGCCGCACCGCCTCTTCGGACCGATTTTCCTCCACCAGTAGTACCGCCAACCCGCGGTGGCAATCACGGTGATTCGCGTTGCGGTCCAGGCACTGGTTATAGTAGGTCTCGGCCTGCTGCAGGAAGGCGTCGTTTTTCTGCGTCTTCCCAAGCTGATGGTACGTCGCCGCCAGGTTGTAGTAGCCGTCGCCGTTGTTCGGATCGGACAAAATCGCCTGTTGGAAACGCTCGACAGCCCCTTGATAAAGCCCCTGCTGGTGGAGCTTTACGCCACTAGCGTTCTGCCCCGAGGCTACCATCTGCGTACACCCAGCCGTCCCAAGGGAGGCCGCCGCTAAACAGAATGTCCCCAGCGCGGAAATCAGCCGCGAATTTACGGTGGATCGAGTCACGGCTGCGTACCTCCGGCCAACAAAACATGCGGTGGCGCAAGTGCGGCGACCTGCCTCGCCCGCCAAGCGGCGGGGACGATAGCTAGCCTGGCCCGGACCAGCAAGGCCATTCTCGACGTAAGTGGCATTTCTGCGGCAAATTGCTCGAACTGGAAGCTTGCGAACCCCCTCCGCCGCAAGTTACGATAGCTGCGCGAGTTGCGAACTCATCTCACCATCTTTTGGGCGGCGCTTCGATGCGATTCTTGGCTACTTGGGCGGCATTGGCGGCGATTTCTGGGACGTTTTCCGTGGCAAGTGCCGCCACGTTCGAGGAACTGTTGAAGAAGTCGCCGGAAGGCGCCAACGTGGCGATCGTGGTGAACGTCGCGCAGATTATGCAGAGCGAGTACGCCAAGAGCCAGGGAACGGCCGAAAAGCTGGCCGAGGCGTTTCAGGAACGGGAGATCATGATCCCGCCGAACGCCACGCAGTTCGTGATGGTTTCACAACTCGACCTGGAACGGCATCGGCCGATCTGGGAGGCCGCGATCATGGAACTTTCCAGTCCGCCGGCATTTGTAAGCGCTGCTTCAAAGCTGAATAGCACGGTCGAGAACATCGCCGGCGCCCAGGCGATCGGCACCCGCCGAGCCATGCTCGTCGACTTGGGTGATTCACAAGTCGGCGCGATGCTGCCGACGAACCGGCAGCTCGCCGCGCGCTGGATTAAGCGCGTAAAGTCCGGCGAGGGCGCTGTCTCCGCGTACTTGACGAAGGCCAGCTCCTACAGCGACACCGCCGGCACGGACATCATCCTATCGATCGATCTTACCGATGTGCTGCCGCAAAAATTCCTGGAAGAGCGACTGCGCGATGGAGAATTGAAGGATCAAATCAAGGATATTCCCGCCACCGCGGCGTTGTTGACCAGCATTCAAGGCGTGCGGCTCGGCATCAAGATCGGCGACAAGTGCCACGGCAAGTTGATCGTCGATTTCGCCGAGGATCCCTCGAGCCTGGGCGAACTGGCCAAGCCGATGTTGCTGAACGCCATTGGCGGGGCGGGCATCATGCTTGAGGAATTCGCCGACTGGCAGCCGTCGGTTGGCAAGAGCACGCTGGCCATCGAAGGAGACTTGGGCCCGGAGAGCATGCGGCAATTGATGGGACTCGTCTCGGTGCCCACCGACAGCCTGGCGGCCGTCGCCAGCGAATCGGCCGCCGCGGCGCCCAAGCCCAAAACTACGCCGGTCTCCGCGATGGCCGAGGCCTCGCGCACGTACTTTAAGACCGTCGATAAGCAGTTCACCTCGCTGCAACTCAAGCACAAGGATGCAAAAACCTTCGGGCAGGTCGCGCAATGGGTAACCAACGCCGCCCGCCGCATTGACCGTTTGCCCACCTTGGACGTTGACCCCGAGATGGTGGCCTACGGCGCGAGTGTGAGCACAGAACTGCGCGAAATGGCGGCGTCGCTCCAAGGCATCGGCATCAACTCTGCCGAACGCAACGCCGCGATCTACGGGGGCGACACGTACTATTCCGGCTGGGACGGCTGGTACTATTCTGATTCCGATACCGGCGCTCAGCGCCGCCAGGTCCGCGCCGAGGAAAAGGCCGCCGGCGCTCGGTCGGCCCGCGAGATCGCCGTCAAGCTGGAAAACGAAGCGGCGGCGATGCGGGCCAAGATGTCTCAAAAGTACAAGCTTCAGTTCTGAGACGACCGACGGAACACCTCCCAAGCGGCCGGAATCGCGGCGGAACAGTAACCTGCGCAAGGCGCTCGTGCGATCACGAGCGCCTTACTTTTGCGCCTCTCGGGCTTAAGATGGTGAGCGTCGCTCGTTCCCGCCAGCTAGCTCCCGTTGAGATTGCCGCCCCATGTCCGTTTGCCGCGTGCATCGCGCTATTATCAGTGTCAGTGACAAGCAAGGCCTCGTCGAGTTCGCCCAGGGATTGATCGCCGCGGGCGTGGAACTTTACAGCACGGGCGGGACGCGCAAGCACCTCGCGGACGCGGGCGTCACGACGATCGACGTCGCCGACTACACTGGCTTTCCCGAGATGATGGACGGCCGGGTTAAGACGCTGCACCCCAAGATCCACGGCGGCATCCTCTGCCGTCGCGATCATCCGGAAGACATGCAGGCCCTCGAAGCGCATGGCATTCGCAGTTTCGAGTTGGTCGTCGTGAACCTCTATCCCTTCGAGGCCACTGTCGCCCGCGCGGACGTCGCTTGGGAAGAAGCCGTCGAGCAGATCGACATCGGCGGGCCGTCGCTGGTCCGCGCCGCGGCGAAGAATCACGCCTTTGTCGGCGTGGTGACCAGCCCCGGACAATACGCGGAAGTGTTGGCGGAACTTCAACAGGAATCCGGCACGACGTTCGACCTGCGGAAGGAACTCGCCGGCGCGGCGTTCGAGCACACGTCGCAATACGATCGCGCCATCGCCGACTACTTCGCCAAGCCAGAGGCGGAAGTCGAAACCTTTCCCGCTCAGGTCACGCTGCAGTTAGAACGCCAGTCGGAACTGCGTTACGGGGAGAACCCGCACCAGCGCGCGGCGCTTTATGCCAATCAAGGCGCAGCTCCGCAGCAACTCGTCCATGCCCGGCAACTGCACGGCAAAGAGCTGTCGTACAACAATTGGCTCGATCTGGACAGCGCCTGGAGCATCGTTCGCTCGCTTCCCGGACCGGCAGTCACGGTGATTAAGCACAACAATCCCTGCGGCGCAGCCACGGCGGCGGAACTGTCCGTCGCCACGCGGCGCGCGCTGGACGGCGATCCGGTCAGTGCCTTCGGTTCCATTCTGGCGCTCAATCGCACCGTCGACGCGGCCACCGCGACCGTCCTCGCAGAGCCAGGGTTATTCGTTGAAGCGATCCTCGCGCCGTCGTTCGACCGGGACGCGCTCAGGATCCTCACGACGAAACCGAAGTGGAAGGCCAACGTGCGGCTGCTGGAACTGGGCAAAGCCGTGGCGGCGGCGCCTTCGTTGGAATTCCGGCGCATCGACGGCGGCTATCTGGTGCAAGATACCGACGTCGCAGCCGATCCAGAGTCCGAATGGCGCGTCGCGACTGAAAAGTCGCCGGATGACGAGTTGCTTAGCGAGCTCAAATTCGCCTGGGCGATTGTGCGGTTCGTCAAGTCGAACGCCATTGTCATCGCCAAGGACGGCCTGGTCCTCGGCGTCGGCGCAGGACAAATGAGCCGCGTGGATTCCGTGGAAATCGCTTTGAAGAAATCCGGCGATCGCGTAGCAGGATCGGTACTCGCCTCCGACGCCTTTTTCCCGTTTCCCGATTCAATCGAACACGCCGCCAAGGCTGGCGTCCGGGCGTTCATTCAACCGGGCGGTTCGAAAAACGACGACGCCTCGATCGCGGCGTGCAACCAACACGGCCTGACGATGATCCTCACCGGACGCCGACACTTTCGCCACTAGCGCACGCCCCCTACCAGAAATGCTTCCATGAGTTCCGCCGACGACGTTTCGTTGTTTCCTGCTGAGGGCTGGCATTGCCGGCACTTGTACTACCGGTTCAATCGCCGCGCACTGCGCGATCTCGCGCCGGGTGAATTGGTCGCCGGTCGGGAGCAGTTTCTCGCGGTGCTTGCGCCGGATGGTCCGCATGCGCCTGCGCGATTGCAGCCGTCGATCGTCGCCGGACATAAGGCCGATTTCTCCTTGATGCTGCTCGACCCCGATCCGCTCAAACTCGACGGGCTGCATCAGCGACTCCTCGCTTCGCCGCTGGGGCCCGCGCTCGAAACGACGTACTCATATGTCTCGTTGACGGAAGTCTCGGAGTATGTCCCAACGGTCGAACAGTACGGCGCGCGGCTGGTCGAGGAAGGCGAAGACCCGAACGGCGCCGCGTATCAGGCCAAGATGAAAGCCTATGCGTCGCGGGAAGAAATGATGCGCCGCCAGCGGCTCACGCCCGACCTGCCGCCTTGGCCGAACACCTGCTTCTATCCGATGAACAAGAAGCGCAAGGTCGGCGAGAACTGGTTCACGCTTTCTTTCGCCGAACGGAACAAGCTGATGGCCGAACATGGCCGCTCCGGAATGAAATTCGGCGGCCGCGTCACGCAACTCATCACGGTGTCCGTCGGCCTCGACGACTGGGAATGGGGCGTCACGCTCTGGGCGCGCAAGCCGGAGTTTCTCAAGGAAATCGTCTACACCATGCGCTTCGACGAGGCCAGCGCTCGCTACGCCGAATTCGGCCCGTTCTATACGAGCTTCGTCACGACCGCGGAGAAGATCCTGGAGCATTGCCAGGTTGGAGTTTGATCCGGCCTTTCACGTCGGAGGCACTGAGACGCGGAGGAGAGGGAGTGACAGTGGCTGGAGCGGGCGCGTAGGGCGGGCCGTGCGCGCGATTGATGCATTGAAGTGAGCAAAGCGACGCGAAAGCCGGTCATTGTTGACCGAGTAATGCGAGGCCCGCCATACTTTGAATCCGGCGGGCCTTAGTTTTGGAGGCAACTCGTGCGAATTACCATCCGTGGCCGTCGAACATGATGCGTCACTCGCGCGCGCGGCCCGCCCTACGACTCATTCGCAATTCAGACATTTGACGTTGATTCGACATGCGTTCTCCGCCCCTCGGCGTCTCAGCGCCTCCGCGGTTCAAATGTACTCCCCCTCTCCGTGTCTCTGTGGTGAATCTGCTGTTGTCTCACCGCCGGGACAGCTACATTAACGGTCAGGTGCAGCGCGTCCTCAACCGGAACTGAGTGATGGATTCCTTTCGCATGCTGGTGGCCCTGGGGCCGCTGGCGATCTACTTATTGCTGCTGGGGCTGGTCAATCTGCTGCCGCGGCCCTACCTGACGACCGGCGGGCGGGACACGGCGGCGCTCGGCGTGGCCCTGTCTGGGTTCATTCTGATCGGCCCGTTGGAGTTGTTTATGCCGCACTGGCCGTCGGCGCATTGGAGCGAGTTTATGTGGGTCTTCTGGTTATTGCTGGGCGTGCTCTGCACCCTGGTGCTGACGTTGATCGTGCTTTCGCAGCGGCCGCGGTTGGTGATTTACAACATCAGCGCCGACGAACTGCGCCCCGTGCTAGCCGAGGCCGCCGAGTTGCTCGACGCCGACGCCCGGTGGGCCGGCGGCAGCCTGGCCTTGCCGCGTTTGAAGGTACATCTGCACGTGGAGCCCTTTCCTGGCATGCGAAACGTGACGCTGGCGGCCACGACCGACGCCCAGGACCTGGGGGGCTGGCGCGCGTTGGAACAAACACTGGCGGCTGAACTGACCGCGGTCCGATGCCGGCCGAATCCGCTCGGCGGCGCGATGGCTGTTGCCGCCGTCCTGTTGCTGCTCCTGGTGAGCGCCAACTTAGTGCGCGATCCGCAGGCGCTGACGCAGGGGTTCTGGGAAATGCTCCGGATGTAAAGCAAACGCAGCCAAACAGCTATGGCTGCCGCGAAGGTTTGCTATACTGAGTCGACGACGGATCGCGCGGCTGTCCTTCAGTCGCCACCAGGGCGATTGATCCGCGGCGATCCGAAACAGCCTGGAATTCAGCGAGTCAATCACATGGGCAAAGGCAACAACAGCCAGAAGAACGACAAGAAGAACAAGAAGCCTAAGCAGGGCGGCGCCAAGAAGCCGGACAGCAAGCAGTCGTCCGGCAAGAGCTGATTCACCGAGTTGAGCGGCGATTGACGAATCCACGACGAATCCACGTAGCGCAAAGCGGGCCGCTGTTGGCTTTCTTGTTAAGCGCGCTCGGGCTGAAGCGCGCCGCCGCCAAAAAGCTCCTCAAATTCGGCGCTGTGCAGGTGGGCGGCGCCACCACGCGGCGCTTCGATCATGAGCTCCGCCCAGGCGACGAAGTCGCCATCAACGACTTGCGCACGATGGCGGCCGAGGCTCGGTTCAAGGAAGCGAAGGTTCGCATCGTCTACGAGGACGAAGCGCTCATCGCCGTCGACAAGCCGGAAGGCCTGCTGACGGTAGCCACGGATCGAGAGCAGCTCGAAACCTTGTTCGTGCAATTGAACGACTATCTGCGCAGTCGTCGCGAGCAGGTTGCCGGAAGGCTCTTTGTCGTGCATCGCCTGGACAAGGATACGTCCGGCCTGGTCCTCTTCGCCAAGAGCGAAAAGATCAAGGACGCCCTGCAAGCGCAATGGGGCGGCATCGAAAAAACCTACTTCGCCATTGTGCGCGGCCGTCCTGTGTCCGAGCAAGGAACGATCGACAATTACCTGGTCGAAGACAGTAAGTCTCTCAAAGTCTCCCGATGCGAAGCCAGTCGCCCCGACGCCCAGCGCGCGGTGACGCATTATCGCTTACTGGAATCGGTCGGCGCGCGGTCGCTCCTGGAAGTGAAACTGGAGACCGGCCGTAAGCACCAAATCCGCGTCCAGCTCACCGGCATCGGTTGTCCCGTGGTAGGCGATAAGCGCTACGGTCGCAAAGGATCGAATACCAGGATGGCATTGCACGCCGCGATGCTACGGCTCGTCCATCCCGCGTCGGGTGAACAACTGGTGATCAAGTCGCCCATGCCGCGCGCGATGCGCAAAATGATGTTGCCGCGCTGATCGCCGCGCTCGGCGATACGAGCCACGAGAATCCGCCATCTTCCGCGGTTAGTTCTCATCGCGGCGTCAAGTCGGTAGATTCGCCGTCCCGCGAGTTGGCATCGCTGGAAAACCTACGATCGCGAATGATGCTGCTTGCCAGTATTGTCGAAGGCGTACATTGGATTCCTGACCGACAACTGAGAATCGCACCGTTTCAAAGCTCTCGGCAAGAATTCCACATTCGCCACCTTTTGAAGCTTCAAACTGAAATGACACTCTATCGACGGTGGCAAACGTACTTGGTAAAAAGCCCGCGGCAGCCGCGAAACGGGTGTTTTCCGTACTCACCAACGCCACATTGAAAAGCTTTTGGCGGGCCAAACCAATTTGATTGCAGGACACTTCCTCGGAAGTTTCCCAAAAGCTAACTATCAAGACAACCGAAACTTCGCGGTTTGAAGTAGCACACGTGTCGTTCCAACCGAGCATTCAACTAGGACACGTGAGTCGCGTTGAACCCAGATGGAACGCGAAGAATGAATCGCCTGAACGCGACAAAAACTAACGGTTGAGTACCACGATCATGGCGACGATGCCGATGATGAGAATGCTTGCGCCGGCGATGGCGGCGATGATGAGATACGTCGCCTGATCGGCGTCTTCTTTCTTTTCGAGCTCCGTTTTTTCTTCGGTCTGCTCGGCCCGCTGGGCGTTCTTTTCGGCCTGCAAGAGGGCCGTCCAGTTGTCCTGCTTGATCACCACCGCGGGGATGTCTTCGTAGTCGCGGCGCTTAACGACCGTCGACTCGTTGCCGGGGTTGATGCCCGACCCGACGCTGGAGCGCGGGCCTTGAGAGTCCCCTTCCAGATTCGGGCGGCTGCCGGTAATGATTTGATTGAGCGGCCGGCTTTCTTTGACCGTCGGGCGATTCAGATCCGCGTCGGTGTCCGTCAGCGCGATCAACTCGTCGACGGTGTACTCCTTGCGTCGCGGTACGACGGTGCTGGAACCGCGACCCTTCTTCTTGCGGGGCGGCGCGCCGGTCGCATCAGGCGGCTTGGCGGCTTGTGCGATGAGTTGCGCCAAACGATCCGACGACCCGCCTGCGCCGGCCGACTCGCCTTGCGTGGCCAGCCAGGCCGATAATGCGTCGCGGGCCTCGGCGGCGGACTGATACCGCTCTTTGGTCCGCTTCGCCATCATCTTCTTGCAGATGGCGACCAGTTCCGGCGGGCAGTCCGGGCGATCCTTGGTGATCGCCCCGGGTTCCTTCGTCTGATGCATCATCAGCCGCTGCGGCAACGTACCGTCGGGGAACGGCGGATGGCCCGTCAATACAAAGTAGAGCGTGCAGCCGAGGCTGTAGATATCGGCCCGGGAATCGACAGCATGACTGTCGAGCGCTTGCTCCGGCGCCAGGTAATCGGCCGTGCCCATCACGTTTTCATCATTCGCGATGGTCAGCGAGGCCTTCTTCTCATCTTCCTCGAACTTGGCGAGACCCATGTCGAGGATCTTGACGACCCCCTTGGGATTGACCAACAAGTTGGCCGGTTTGATATCGCGATGGATCAGCCCCGCCTCATGCGCGTGGGTCAAGCCATCGGCGGCCTGTGCGATGTAGTTCGCCGCCGTCACGTAAGGCATCACCCCGGCAGCATCCACCAGCCGCTGCAAGTCTTGCCCTTCGATGTACTCCATCACGATGAAGTGCACTTCGCGGGCGGCGCCACCGGTGCCAATTTCGCTGCCCACGTCGTAAACGCGGACAATATTCGGATGATCGAGTTTCGTGAGCGCGTACGCCTCGCGATGGAAGCGTTCCAGATACGAGGAATCCTCCACACGATGCCCCGGCAATACCTTGATGGCGTCGCGGCGATGCATCAACGTGTGCTCTGCCAGGTACACGGTGCTCATGCCGCCGGTGCCGAGATGTCCCAGCAATTTGTGCTTGCCCAGGAAGAATCCGCGATGGCGCAGCTCAAGCAATTTCTCGACTTGCCAGGGAGTCAGCAGCCCGCGGTCGATCAGGAAGCCGCCAATTTCGCCGGCGTCTTCGGGAAGTTGACCCGAGTTGAGGGCCTTGAATTCTTCGACAGCTTGCTTGAGCGCTTCAGCCGGGGCGAGATTGCTCTTCCCAGCAAGTTCCAGGAACTTGCTAGCGGGGACCTTCGATTTGCTCTCGAATCGAGCCATCTCACGATGCCTTCGGGACCCAGGACCTGCTTCGCCGCGTTCGTTCAACACGCCGGACTAACAGGGCGGCAAAAACGAGACCGCGTGATAAGGGAAAAGGACTGGGCAGCGGGTCAACTCAGGTACTACTATATCGCTCAGCATCGGCAAATTGAAGCATCTTGGCGCTCTTTCCTGGCGAAAACTTCTGTCCCTGCAACGGTTTATAGGCATTCCGTACACCTTTGAGGGCATCGCCCCGTGGCCCGTTAGGGGGAGTTCGCGCCATTTGCTGGCTTTTTTGCTTGCCTAGCTTGGCCGCAACTGCCGCGCCATTACGCATACCATTTCTAGCATTTTATTCATGCGAATTCCGATAAGCCAGCACCGCCGGAGCCTGGGATTCGACATGACGCCCATGATCGACGTGGTCTTCAATCTGATCATTTTCTTCCTGCTTTCGAGCCACCTCGCCCGCCAGGAAGTCCAATTGCAGCTCGATTTGCCGGCCGCGACCACCGGCGAGCGTCAATCGCCAGCACCCGCTTCGCGCCGCGTGGTCCTACAAGTGCTGCCCAACGGACAACTGTCGCTCGGCGCACGGGCAATCGAAGCCGCGCAACTCACCACGGAGCTCAAGGCGGAGCAAGCAAAAAGTTCTGGCGACCTGGAAGTCCGGATTCGGGCCGATCGCCGCGTGCCGTACCGACACGTCGAGCCGATCCTCAAGTCGTGCGCCGCGCTCGGGATTTGGCGACTGACGTTCGCTGTCGTGCGCGAGCCGGAGTAGCGTCCGCGTCCACGGCACTTGTACGGGAAAAAATCCGCTTCTACGATGGCCTCTCGCTTGGACTTACGAGGGAGACAGCATGGATTTGAGAGGACAGGCCGCCGTCGTCACCGGCGCCAGCAGTGGCGTCGGCGCCGCGACGGCGTTGGATCTGGCGCGACGCGGCTGCGACGTGTTGGTGAACTATCAGCGCTCGCGCGAGGCAGCCGAGGAAGTCGTCGCTGCGGCCCAATCGCATGGCGTCCGAGCAATCGCTTTCGCCGCCGACGTGGCCGATGACGCCGCGTGCCGCGCGATGATCGCCGTCGCCGCGGAGACGTTCGGACGTCTCGACATCCTGGTCAACAGCGCCGGCACGACGACGTTCGTCACGCACGCCGATCTCGAACGCGTCACCGACGCCGATTGGGATCGCATCCTCTCGGTCAATCTCAAGGGCCCGTTCCAATGCATTCGCGCGGCGCAGCCTTGGCTGCAAAGCTCGCCGAACGGCTGCGTCGTGAACGTGGCCAGCATCGCCGGTATCGCTGGAACCGGTAGTTCCGTACCATATGCCGCGTCCAAAGCGGCGCTCATCAACATGACGATTTCGCTCGCGCGTGCGCTCGCGCCCAAGATTCGCATCAACGCCGTGGCGCCGGGCTTCATTGCCGGACGCTGGTTGGAGCAAGGGCTGGGCCGGGCCTATGAGGCGATTAAGCAGCGTTGCGAAAACACCAACCCGCTCCGCGCCGTTTGCACGCCGGAGGATGTCTCGGCGGCGATCCTAAGTTTGATCGCAGGTTCGCAACTCATCACCGGCCAGACTCTCGTCGTCGACGGCGGCATGACGATCGCCGATCCGCTCAACCGCGCCATGCTTGGCCGAGGCGAATAGCGACGCGTCGTCGACTTCAATCTCCTTTCTTGAAAGTGCGAGAGTGTTGCATCTCTTCGATCAAGTGCAGGCCGCTGTCGCGGAAATCCAACGTCGTTGGCCGGAGCGCCCTCACGCCGGCATCATTCTTGGCACGGGGCTTGGCGCCCTGGCGCGGCAGATCGAGGCCGCGGCCACGATCGAATACAACGAGATCCCGCACTTTCCGTGTTCCACGGTCGCGAGCCACCGCGGCCAGTTGATTTGCGGCCGCTTGTCCGGCGTGCCCGTCGTGGCGATGGAAGGCCGATTCCACGCTTACGAAGGCTATCCGCTCGATCAGATTACACTGCCCGTCCGTGTGATGAAGGCCCTCGGCGCGGAGCTATTGATTGTCACGAACGCCGCCGGCGGCATGAATCCCGTCTATGCGACCGGCGACATCATGCTCATCGACGATCACATTAACCTGATGGGCCTGAATCCGCTGATCGGCGTCAACGACGATCGCCTCGGTACGCGCTTTCCGGACATGTCTCAGCCGTATGATGCAACGCTCATCCAGCGGGCCATGGAAATCGCGCGGCACGAGAACTTCGCCGCCCATCGGGGAGTCTTTGTCGCCGTGACGGGACCGAATCTGGAAACTCGAGCGGAATACCGCTTCCTCCGCGCGATCGGCGCCGACGCCGTCGGCATGTCGACTGTGCCGGAAGTCATCGTGGCCGTCCATGCGGGAATGCGCGTGCTGGGCGTCTCGACCATCACCGATGTCTGTTTCCCCGACGCATTGAAACCCGTCGACGTGGCGGAGATCATCGCCACGGCCAACGCCGCGGAACCGAAACTGCGGGCAATCATCACCGGCGTCCTGGCTGCGGAAGCGAAGCGCTTGGCGCGCGGAGCGTGACCCGGTTTTCACCACGGAGTCGGCTGAACTAGAAATGTCGATGAACTTCTAGATTGTTAGCGATAGGCAGCCAGGCAATAGACCAATCGACATTCGTCATTCGTCATTCGGATTTCGAAATTCGTCATGCTCGCTCCGCGCCTTCGCGGATAGCAAGACTTTCGCCCCATCAATGCCACACGCCCGGCGATTGCTCGCCGGGCGTGTGGCGTTATTAGATATTGGATCCACCGTTCGCAATCTACCAACCGTAGACGGGCGGGCAGGTATACGTCGGGTAGCAGGGCGCCACGTAGTTGTACGTGGGATAGCAAGGCGTCACCGGCGGGCAGTAGTTGTAGGTCGGGTAGTAGTTGTAGCTCGGCGTGTAGCAGCGGTTGTAGCTATAGCCGCCCCCGTAACCGCCCCCGTAACCGCCGCCGTAGCCACCGCCATAGCCGCCCCCGTGTCCGCCGTGGTGTCCATTGTGTCCACCATTGTGTCCACCATCGTGTCCACCGTGATGCCCACCGTTTCCACCGTTTCCACCGTGTCCACCACCATGCCCACCATTGTGTCCGCCCTTATGGCCGGCCGAGGCTGTGCTGGTCGTGCCGATTACCGCAAGCGTGCCAAGGATCATCGTGGCGGCGATCAACGTTTTCTTGAAGCAGTTCATGGTTCCATTCCTTCACAAAAGTGTGTTTTCAAGGCTTTTTTTCAGTTCGCCGGGCCAGGTTTGGCCCTGTCGCGTCTGAGTTACTAAGCGAGAGGGCGGCGAATCTGTTACGCAAATTCCCCTGCCTGACGAATTGCCTGGAACGTTGCTTCCCTGGGCAAACTGCGTCGCGTTAGTTGAATCCCCTGGGGCGATCGTCCAGAATGACGCCTGCTCCGGCTTCTCATCGCCCACTTTCCGGAGGCGGACATGCGGCGTGCCCACGCCAAGTCGTTTGCTGTTAGTCGCCGCGCCGCGCTCAGCGGCGGTGCGGCCGCGCTGACTGCCGCCGCCTGGCGGCGCGTGCCTGGCGCCAATGAGCGCATCGGCGTTGGCTTTATCGGCTTCGGGCTGATCGGCAAGCGCCACGTCCTCGACTTCGCCGAACAACCTGATGCGGCGCTGGTCGCCGTGTCCGACGTCCATGCCGGCCGCCGAGAGGAAGGCCGCGCGCTGGCCGGAGAAAATGCGAAAGGCTACCAGGACTTTCGCGCGTTGCTCGACGATCCGCGCGTCGACGCCGTCGTCGTCTCGACGCCTGATCATTGGCACGCTTTGGCGACCATGCTGGCCTGCGCCGCCGGCAAGGATGTTTACACCGAAAAGCCGTTGACGCTGTTTCAGCGCGAAGGCCGTTGGATGATCGACGTCGCCGAGCGCTACCAGCGCATCGTGCAAGTTGGCACGCAGCAGCGCTCCGGCCCGCACTACCTGCGGGCCAAGGAACTGGTGCAGTCCGGGCGACTTGGCAAAGTCCATTCAGTGCGCATGAGGGCGTATCGCAACATCATGCCCGGCTTCGGCCGCCCGGACGATTGCCCCCCGCCCGCCGAACTGGATTGGAACGCCTGGCTTGGTCCCGCGCCCGAGCGCGCCTACAACCCAAATCGCGCGATTTACCACTTCCGCTGGTTTTGGGATTACTCCGGCGGGCAGATGACGAACCTCGCGGCGCATGGTCTCGACGCCGCGCACTGGATGTTGGGACTTGGATTCCCCACGGCTGTCACCAGTTGCGGCGGGCGGTTCGCGCTCGAAGACAACGGCGAGACGCCCGACACTCAGGACGCGCTATTCGAGTTTCCGGAATGCACGATCTCCTGGTCGCATCGCGAAGCCTCGGCCGGCGCGGAACGCCGCCCGACCGTGGAGCTCTTCGGCACGTATGGCAGCATGGCGATCACGCGCAACGGTTTCACGATCACGCCGGACAAGCAATTGCCGCCTGGCAATGCGATCCCGCAATTCACCGGCGCGCATCCGGTCGGCGGGCCGGTCCGCGTGGAGGATAGCGGCAATACGTATTGGACGACACCTCTCCAAGACCGAACCGGCAATGATCGCGAACAGTTTAAGCTGCACGTCCGCAACTTTTTGGACTGCGTGCGTTCACGGGCGACGTCAAACTCCGACCTTCGCAGCGCCCATCAGGTTGCCACCGCCTGTCACCTGGCGAATATCTCGCTCCGACTGGGTCGCAAGTTGCAATGGGACGGCGTCAATGAGCAGATCATCGGTGACGAACAAGCGCAAGGCATGTTGATCCGGCCGTATCGCGCGCCGTGGGACAACGATCTCGCCGCTCTGGGGGTGCAACCTGCGCCATGAAACTGTCACGACGCACATTCTCCGTCATTGCGGCGCAAGCGGCCGCCTGTCTTGGAGCCGGACGCGCTTGGGCCGAAAGCGTCAACATGCCCTTGCATGAGTTGGGGCTCGGCATCGTGATACACTCGTACGGTATCCGCGCCGGGCAACCTGGTGCGGAGGGCTTTTCCGATCCACTGGTGTTCCTCGAATATTGCCGGCAGCTCGGCGCCGCTGGTGTTCAAACCAGTCTCGGCAAGCTCGACGCCTTGGCGGCGGAAAAAATGAGCGCCGCGGCGACAGAAGCGAAGATGTATGTGGAGGGCATCGTCTCGCTGCCCGAGGATGAAGGGGATGTCGCGCGATTCACCGAAGTGCTGCGCACGTCCGCTGCTTGCGGCGCGCAAGTGGTTCGGACCGTTATGCTCTCCGGACGCCGCTACGAGACCTTTGCGGATTTGGCGAGTTTCCAGGCCTTTGCACGGGAGAGTTTCCAAAGACTTGAATGGGCGAAGCCGGCGGTAGAGCAAACCGGCGTACGACTCGCAGTGGAAAACCACAAGGACTGGCGCACCGACGAACTACTCGACATCTTGCGCCGCATCGATTGCCCGCTGATCGGCGTTTGCGTTGACACCGGGAACAGCGTCGCCCTATTGGAAGAACCGCATGAAGTTGTCGACGCCTATGCCCCGGTCGCTTTTACATCGCACTTCAAAGACATGGTGTTGCAAGAGTATGCCGACGGCTTTTTGCTGTCCGAAGTTCCGCTCGGGCAAGGTTTCCTCGATTTGAAGCGGATCGTGCAATCGCTCCGCGCCAAGCAACCGGAGATTCGCTTGAACCTGGAAATGATTACTCGCGACCCGCTGCGCGTGCCGTGCTTGACGGAGAAATATTGGGCCACGTTCGACAAACTTCCGGCCAGCGACTTAGCCGCGACGATGCGCCGCGTTCGAGAACATGCGTCGAACGAAGCACTGCCGACGATTGCCGGAAAGAGTATCGACGAACGGCTGCGCTTCGAGGATGGCAATGTCCGCGCGAGTTTGCAATTCGCGGACTCATCCTTGAAGTGATTCATATTTCGTAGTAGCCCGACTATCCTTAAGTACGGGGCTGGGCTTATTGCGCGCGACGTCGCTGCAAAAGTCACCACTTAGAGCAACTGCCAAGCGGCCGGGTTCGCGGAGGTCAGCACATACAGCCCCAGCAGGCCGTTGGTCGTGATGTGCGCGACGACGCAATCCCAGATGTTTTTCGTCTTGGCGTACATTCCGACCATCAACCCGAACCAGGCGGTCGCGGCGAATAGCTCCGCTGGATGCATCAAGACGGGGACGGCGATGGCCGCGGCGACCGCGATCGGCGTGAGTTTGCCGAACGGTACGTCCATCCACTTCTGTTCGATGGCGAAGCGGGTCACGAAGCCGCGCAGGAACATTTCTTCGATCAGCGGGACCACGAGCGTCAAGCCGAACAGTCGAACGGCCATGAACGCCCAGGCCTTGGCGGGGGAGTCCAGGTTGTCGAATGGATTAAAAGCGCTGCGCTGGCCCATGCCGCCGATCAGCCTGCGGATGCCGAGGTGGGATTCCAAATCCAGACGCCAAAGGCCGACCCAGAGCACCACACCGACAACGCCAACCACGACGGCGAGCCAACTGGCGCGAACCGGCATCAGCTGCTTGTAGCCGGGCCAAACGAATGAAATCGCCATGATGGTGAGCGCAATCTTCACGGCGTAGATCGCCGGGTAGTGGCGATACATGTTGACGGCCGCCTCGGCGACCTCCGCCCCCGGCGGCGCCGGCTCGAACATGTTGGCGACCGAATACACGACCATCGGCAGCAGGAATACTAACCAAGGGTTGGTGCGTGGCGAATTCGCCAGTCCGCCGGTTGCGCTCGAAGATTCCGCCATCATGTCCGCCATAGAATTGGAGTGTGGTTTCGGCTTGCCAGCATACCTTGTGCGGCGATTCTGCTGAACTCCTCCAGTGAAAACAATGAGGGCGTCAGCGAACCCGTGCCCTCCGAGTTCGCTCTCATGCCTGTTAGAATTATGCGGAAACGGAACTCGCGCCCAGGCAGCTGGAAACATGACCGACACGTTCGACGACGAAGGACAGGACCGCTTGCATCTGCTGCATTCGTTGCACAATCCCAAAGCCCAGGAACATCCGCATATCTGGGTCGCGGGGCGGGGCTCGGTGCTGATCGACCAGACGGGGCGAGAATTCCTCGACGGCCTGGCCGGGCTCTGGAACGTCGTCGTCGGTCACGGCCGGGAAGAGCTGGCCGACGCCGCGGCGGACCAAATGAAGCGACTCGCTTATGCCAGCGCGTACGCCGGCGGCAGCAATCGGCCGGCAATTCAACTCGCCGAGAAACTGGCCGAAATCTGTTACCCGAACGTCAACCGGTTTTTCTTCACCAGCGGCGGCGCGGAAAGCAACGAGACCGCCTTCAAGACCGCGCGGTATTTCTGGCGCGCCGCGGGCCACGAGGGCAAATTCAAGGTCATCGGACGACAGTGGGGCTACCACGGCACCACGCTGGCCGCCATGTCCGCGACCGGCATTTCCAGCTACTGGCCGATGTTCGAGCCACGCGTGCCGGGGTTCCTGCATATCGAAAGTCCTTATCCTTATCGTTTCGATGCGGAAAAACACCGTCGCGGGCCGGATGATCGTCGTACGCCGGGCGAAATGGCCGCCGACTTATTGGAAGCAGCAATCGTCCGTGAAGGCGCCGACACCGTGGCGGCATTCATCGGGGAACCGATTCAAGGCGCCGGCGGCGTGATTGTGCCGCCGGACGATTACTGGCCACGGATCCGGAATATCTGCGATCGCCACAACGTGCTCTTGATCGCGGATGAAGTGATTACGGGGTTCGGTCGCACGGGCGAATGGTTCGCCCTCTCGCGATACGGCATCGAGCCGGACCTGGTGACCTTCGCCAAGGGCATCACCAGCGGCTATTTTCCGTTCGGCGGAGTGGGCGTCAGTGATCGAATCGCAGCGGCCATCGACGCCGGTGTTGGCGAACGCGCCTGGATGCACGCTTTCACTTACTCAGCGCATCCCGTGGGCTGCGCCGTGGCACTCGCCAACTTGGCAATTCTGGAACGCGAAGGGCTCCTCCAGCGCGCTGCGGAATTGGGCGTGCGGCTGCTACGGCAGCTAAAAACGCTCGGCACGCATCCAAACGTCGGCGACGTGCGCGGCCTGGGTCTGATGGCGGCGGTAGAGTTTGTCGCCGATCGCGCCACCAAAGCGGAATTTCCGGCGGCAGAAAAAGTCGGGCCACGCGTGCATGATGCGACGCAATCCAGGGGACTCTTCACGCGCTTGCGCGGCGACGTCTACAACCTCGCCCCGAGTTTCGTCACGACCGAAGCACAAATCGGCCGGATGGTGGAAATTCTCGGCGAGTCGATTGACATAGTGCTCGGTGCTCGCGGCCGGTAGAGAAATCTCCCTACGCCAATCCCCAATCGAGCGCCACGTCGAAATTTACCGCCGAGTGCGTCAACGCCCCGGAACTGATGCGGTCCACGCCGGTCTGCGCGATGGCCGCGACAGTTTCAAGCGTAACGCCGCCGGACGCTTCCAGTTCCACGCTCGGCGCCATTGCATCTCGCTGCGCGACGGCCGTGGCGAGCGTGGCGGGCGACATATTATCCAGCAATATGATGTCCGGACAAACCGGCAACACCGCGGCAAGTTGCTCCAGCGAGTCGACTTCCACCTCGATGATCAACGACGCCCATTGCACGCCCAGCGACGATTCGCGGAGGAAATCGCGCACTCGCTGCACGGCTTCGGCCGGTGAATAGCGTGCGCCAACGTCACCGTCCGCGCCGAACGCGAGATGATTGTCTTTGATCAGTACCGCGTCGTAGAGCCCGGCGCGATGATTGTGCCCGCCGCCGATGTGGACGGCGTATTTTTCCAGCCGGCGCCAGCCTGGCGTGGTCTTGCGTGTGTCATAAATCCGCGCCTTGGCGCCGGCCGCGGCATCGCAATATCGCCGGGTCAGCGACGCGACGCCGGACAAGCGTCCCAGGAAGTTGAGCAGTACGCGCTCGGCGGTCAACAGCGTCCTGGCCGAGCCGCTGACGGTCGCCACGCAATCGCCGCGCTCGACGCGTGCGCCGTCGTCCAGATGTTGCGCGAACGTGGCGGCTTCATCGTATTCCACCAGCGCGAGGCGCGCCGCGGGCAGTCCCGCAATCACGCCGCTTTGCCGGGCGACGATCCGTGCCGTGGCGGTCGCGCCTTCGGGCACCAACGCCACGGTCGTCCAGTCGTAGGCGCGATCGAGGTCTTCTCGAATCGCGAGCCGCACCAGGTCCCGGCAATCCGCCGCGAGCCGCTCGTCCCAGGTGATCACAGCAAAATCTTTCATCGGCCGCCGCTGCTCGCCCTCGTTCCGGTTGTCGTTCATACTGGACGTCTTACGCAGGGATTGTAACGCCGTCGCAGTCTTCGGGGAGCGATCAGTGCGCGAGAACCATGGCCAGGAAAATTCCGAGGGCATAGCGTCGCGAATTTGGCTTAAGCGCGCGGAACAAGCCACGACGGCCGCGTTGGTCGTCGCGGCGCTAGCATTGATGGCGCTTTACTGGTGGCGGCAAGGGGGCTGGCAAGGCCGCATGATCGACGTTGAACGGCTGCCATCGCGGTCGGCCACCTTCCAGGTCGACGTCAACACGGCTCCTTGGACCGAACTTTCCCAAGTTCCCGAGATTGGCGAAACGCTGGCCCAGCGAATCGTGGAATACCGGACGCAGCACGGGCCGTTTCGGAGCCCGGCGGAGCTATCAAATGTCCCGGGCATCGGTCCGCGAACGCTGGAGCGGATGCTGCCGGCCCTCCAGCCTTTTGCGGCCGCCGAGAAAGAACGAGCATCACCGTAGTCCAGCCGCAATTCCTGCCATGTCAAGCAGTTACGCGCCGCCTTGCTGCCGGCGACGAAAATCTTTGAACGCTTTGACTGCGGGCCGCGTATCTATTGGCGGATGTGTCCCCCTCCGTAATGTGGACGGCCGGCGGGATGTGGCGTGCGTGCTGGAATCACTCCGTACAAAACGACGCCACGTCTCGACGGCCGTTTGCGTTTGCCGGGGTCGTCTTTCCTGCTGGTACGCGATTCGCTGTTGACGGACGCGGGCGACGGAGCGAAACTTCCGCATTCGAGCCGCATCCAACGATGCAGCCCAGGCTTTTGCCAAGGATGGTGGAACTTTTCCCCGTGACTTCTGGTCGCCGACGGGGTTCAACAACTGGCCTACGGCTGTTTTTTTGTGACTCACTTTCGCCGCGATGTCGGCGAAATATCCGATTCTTGCCCCTGATTTCTGTACCCCCGAACGAGGATTCCCATGAAGCGTCGCCTGTTTTGTCTGGTCGCCGTGGCCTGCAGTTTTGGTCTCTCCCTGGCCGCGGTCAATGCCGCGGACAAGGAAAACAAAGGATTGGAGATTGGCGCCCAGGCGCCGGACTGGGGCAGCATCCCGGGCACCGACGACAAGGACCACAGCCTGAAGGACTTGGAAGAGAAGAAGGCCGTCGTGATGGTCTTCACCTGCAATCACTGCCCGGTCGCAGTGATGTATGAGGACCGGCTCGTCGAGCTGCAGAAGGATTACGAGGAAAAGGGCGTCCAGGTCGTGGCCATTAACGTCCAAGACGGCGAAGCCGACAATTTGCCCGCCATGAAGCAACGCGCCGAGCAGAAGGGCTTCAATTTCCCGTACCTGTTCGACGTCAGCCAGGAGAGCGGCAAGGCCTACGGCGCGAAAGTGACGCCGCACGTGTTCTTACTCGACAGCGAGCGCAAGCTCGCCTACGTGGGCGCGATCGACGACAATCCCCAAGACGCCGCCGAAGTCAAAAAGACTTACCTGCGCGACGCCATCGACGCCGTGCTCGCCGGCAGCCAGCCGGAGACCGCGTCGACCAAGCCGGCCGGTTGCGGTATCCGTTACGAAAAGAAGTAACCGCCGCCGTACGTGAAGCATTTCAGGCCCGGGGCGAAGTTCGCCCCGGGCCGCTTTTATTTCGGGCGTTCATTTCAGGACCAAGTTCCATGTACAAGTTCGCGGTTTCGATTTTCGCCTCCGCCATCGCCTTGAGTGGATGCGGTCCGCAACCCACGGTCACGACGACATCGTCGGCGACGGATGCACCCGCGCCGGCAGCTGCCGCGGCCGTTTCACAAGCGCCGATCGCAACCGTGGCGCTGCATGAGGCCACGCACAACAACTTTCGCGACTTGCTCGAAAGCAAGCGCGGCAAAGTCGTGTTCGTCGACTATTGGGGCACTTGGTGCGGCAACTGCATGGAAGAATTCCCGCACACCGTCGAATTGGCGAACAAGCATCGTGACGCGGGGCTCGCGGTGATCTCGGTCGCGATGGAGCTCGATCCCACCGATGAAGCGACGCAGGCGGCGGCGCTCGATTTCCTCACCAAGCAGAACGCGACCTTCGAAAACCTGCTGTACGAGGCCGACGGCACGACTGAAGAAGCCCAGGCGGGCTTCAACATGAGCGAAGGTACGGTATTACCGTATTTTCAGCTTTACGATCGCGCAGGAAAACTGGTGAAGGAATTCACGTTCAGCGATCCGCAGAATCCGATCTCGCGCGAAGACATCGACGCCGCGGTAGCGGAGGCGGTGGCTGGAGGAGTAGAGGAGTAAAGGAGTTGGTACGTTGAGAGGAATACGCAGAGACGACTGCCTCAGCCCCGGAGGGGCGGCAGATAATAGCCAGGTGTGCCAACGCCTGGAAAAGTTGCGCACGACGAACATTGAGTCCCAACGGGACGACGCTGGAATTGTGTCGTCCCATTGGGATGAACAATTGGCGGCGCCACTTCGCTCGTCGCCTACGACTGCGGCGCGGCGGCCGCCGTTTCATCCGCTGGCTGTTGCAAGCGGATCAGCGTGCGCGTCTGCGGCGCATCTTTGCCGAGGTACAACAGTGCCGGGGCTTCATCGTTCGTCAGGTTGTAAAGCCCGGTTTCCAACAGGAAATTGTCGTTACCTTCCAGCTTGATCGCCACGCGCTGGCTTTCCTTGTCGACGGATCCGCTGACGGGCGTGACCTGGTTGGTCGCCAGATCCTGGTAGTTGCCGCGGATCGCGCCTTCTTTGTTGACAGCTAATTGCAGCAGCTTGTCCGCCTGCGTTTGTCCGTCGGAGACCAGGCCGAACACGCCCAGCGGCAGCCAGTTCTCGTCGGTCGGCGTGGCGCCGGCGTCGGCGATTTGTTCGGCTTGCTGGTAGTACTCGTCGTTCGTGGCGACCGGCTGATCATCGTAGTAGATGTTCTCGCCGTCGCTGTAGACCGACTCGCCGTAGTCGTAATACACAGGCTCGCCGTAGCAATCGCAGTAGCCGCCGGCCACGGCCCAGGCCGCGGTGGCCCACGCCGTCGTGGCAAGCGCCCATTTGCCCGGCCACCAAGCGCCTGGGTAACCATTGTTCCAACCGGGGCCAAAGGCGTTCCAGTGCGTGAAGTTGCCGTTCACTGCACCCCAGTTTTGGCCGCCCACGAATTGACCGTTCACGAACGAACCGCCGCGTCCGCCGGAAATCGTATTCCCGGCCGGGCCACGAATCGCCGAGGCGCTGCCCACCTGTGCGAAGTTGCCGTTGGAGCGCGCGCCGCGCACATTCGCGGCTGTGTAGCCGGCGCGATTTTGCGCGGCGGTCGCGCCGCCGATCGCGCGATTTCCGGCCGTATCCGCATAGCCTCCGCGGACATTCGCCGCCCCAGCGCCATTGGCGCCGCGAACCCCCGTCGCGCTACCCGCGGCGATCGCCGAGTTCGTCCCGTTGGTGGCGCCAATCGCGCCTGTGCCTTTCACGAACGTGTTGCCGCCGGCGCCTTCGACTTTGACCCCGACGCCGCCTGCGCCAATCGTCGCTCCGCCGGCTGTTTGTCCTGAACCGGCGCCGCCGCCCACGGTGATGGTCGTACCGCGGTCCGTGGTGAAGGATTTGGAGTTGCTCCCATCGCCAACGGATTGTTGGCGGCTCGTCGCATTCCCAGCTCGATTCGATTGCTGGGCGCCCGAGAAAGTCCCGGCGCGGCCTGATTGCTGCGGCAAGTTCAGGAAATCGTTGACCTGGCCCTGGCTGGGACGATTGAAGTTGCTGTTGTTTTGAAACGCGCTGCGACCGCCGGCGGCTTGTCCACCGCCAGGCCGCGCCACATTGGCGCCGCCCGGGCGCGACCGGTTTCCGGCCCCGGACTGCGAAAAGTTGCCTGCTCCCGGGCGCGCAGCGTTTCCGCCGCCAGCCCGATTCGCCGTCGACGGACGGGAAGGCGCCGGGCGACTGGATTGCGGCCGCGAAGGCGCCGACGCTCGGCTCATCGACGGCGAACGTGACATACCTCCACCGCCACCGCCACCGCCGCGCGAGGCGCCTCCACCACCGCGTGACGCACCCCCTCCACCGCCTCCTCCTCGGCCTCCACCTCCTCCACCACCGCCGCCGCGCCCGCCGCGCGCGTCGGCCAAATCAGCGGTGAACAACAAGACGGCGATCGCCAACACGGCGGCAACGTTTCTAGAAAACATGGTGTGGGTCCTTGTGGTCAAGTGTTTCAAGTATGGCGATTACTTGCTGACAGCCGGATCGTCGGCCGGCGCTGGCGGCGTGGCGGAAGTCGTGTCGGCAGGCGGTTCGGACTGCACACGGACGATGGAGATATCGTGCAGGTTTGGCAACGTCTCGCCGTTCAAAGTGCGTTGAAACGCGTGCCAGGTGAAGGAATTATCAGCCGCCAGCGTGTAGATGTTGGTGGCCGCGGCATGGCCGCCGTCGGGCAGCGTTTGCTCGAAAGTGACGACCCAGCGATCGTTATCTTTGGTCCAGACGCCTTCACCAAAGCCGCCGTCGGAGTCAAACATCCAGGAACGAATCACCTCCTGCACTGGATCCCAACCGATGATCTGCGTTCCTTCCAGCGGCTCCGTTCCCGGCGCTTCAGCTTTGAACGTGTAAACGAGAAATGCGTTGTTGCCCGACCAGCGAATCGAAATCGAGACCTTCGCGTCCTCGCTCTCATCTTTCCATTCGCCGACGAGCCAGGCGAGCTGTTCCAATTGCTCCGCGGCGGGCGAAATGCTGACAGGCTGAACTTCCGTTTCTCGTACCGTGGTCAGTTTCCACGCGTCGCCTTGTTTGACGTAGATCGCTAAATAGGACGTTTCTTCCGGCGTTTCGCCCGTCCGCGTCATCGTGGCGGCGCCCTCTTCGGTGGCGACCGTATCGGACAGGATGCGCACGTGCGGATTCGCTACCGTGATGGACGCACGGTTTTCCTCGGCCAAAGATTCGGCGAACACCTCCCGCAGCGCGTCGCGCCCCTGCACGCGCTCGCCGCCGGAGAGCAAATACTCGGCGTCATCGGCCCAGTGTGCGAGCACGGCCTCGACATCGCCGCGGTTGTAGGCTTCGACATACGAATCGATCGCCGCGCGAACGGCGGCCTCGTCGCCTTCCGCAGCGTGAATTAATGGGGGCGCGGTCATCCAGCCGCACAGGATCGCGAGCAACGGCAACAGCGTGTTGGGGCGCATAGTGGAATACTCCGGGAGTGGGGAACGGCGCGGTCACGTCATTTAAGCATAGGTTGCGGGCGGTCGAAACACCTTGCTTTCCACGGTTACGGCGGATATGGCAGGCCCGGACTGGGGGGTATGGTCATCGTACAGGCCGTAAAAGCCGCGGTTTTCAGCGGCAGCGATGGCCTTGCGATGGCTGCCTCGCAGGCGCTGGCAAGGGACATTTCAGCGGCCGCATCAATACTCTGGCTCTTCCGACGTCGGCGGCGCCCGCTAAAAGAAAAGGCTCGCTGACTGACTTGGTCAACGAGCCTTGAAACGGTGAGTCGCTGTGCAGCGAACTCAATACGCTTGCATAACAGCTTACGGGGAATTGACTCATACCCAATGCGACACGCAGCCCTGCCTGGCGCGCGCTTGCCCAAGGGCGCCCTGATTATCGCCCATCTATCGTGCGACAAACCGTCCGCGGCGCTCCGGTTG
Organism: Planctomycetia bacterium; assembly: GCA_034440135.1. Classification (NCBI taxonomy): domain Bacteria; kingdom Pseudomonadati; phylum Planctomycetota; class Planctomycetia; species Planctomycetia bacterium. Next base: position 457 of record JAWXBP010000358.1, on the reverse strand, counting down.
CCATAGGTCTTGGGTGCTCCGGAGTTCCTGCGTCAAAGTCTGGAAGACGGCGTCGACAGCGTCGGATGAGCTTCGTCGAAGATCGACCGGCGCGAGGTCGAAAAGCCCCTCGCTCGGTCGCATTGAAAGCTCATCCGCCTTGCTTCCGATCTCCGCCTGTTCAACGCGGGCGCTTGCCAGCGCACCGTCAACGGCATGCGATGGCAATGGACCTCTCTCAGCCCCGAAATCGGGTACTTCAGGCGCTGCGAAGATTGCATCCATGAGATCCCCAACGAGCGCACTTTCGACGTCCTTGCGCGGCGAAGCCAGGTTGTCAATCTCCGTCGACACATTGGGGAACCGCAATGCCGCCTCTTCCGAATCGACTTGGAGGACGGTGCCGTAGGCGGTGGCGACGAGGAGTTGGTCTCCTTCGAGGTGGAGGCCGGTGAGGATGCCGGGGCGGAGGCCTTGG
>JAWXBP010000357.1 GCA_034440135.1 Planctomycetia bacterium | reverse complement strand
CTAAGAGCTTGTCGTCGTCCCTCTGGATGAAATAGTAGAAGCAATTCGCACGGAGGACGATCGGATTCTCCGAATATTGCGCCAGTCTTTCTAAATCGAGCGACGCGTTGCTGAATGCCGCCTCTCTCCGAGGTGCGTCGGAGTTCGACGCAATCGCCAACGAGAGATTTGCCTCAAGTCTCACACTGATCAAATACGGGTTTTCTGGTGCATCAATCTTGTTCAATTCTTGAATGACGTGGGCGGCATCATCAGGATTGCCTGTGTCGGCCGCGCGAACAATTCCGCACAGAGCTTTGGCAAGTCGAGCCACAGCCGATCGACGCGACCGTTCCGGCGCTCTTTCGAGAATGTGAAGCGCTTCCTTTGGATCGCTGTCCGCAAAACTTAGTCCAAGGAATAAATAATCGGCCGGGGTTCGCGGCCGAAGTTTTTCAAGTTCGATCGACAGTTCGTCGAACGTCTGATAGTTGCCGTTTTCCAAATATGCCGACGCAAGAAGTGCTTTTACCGCAACACTGCCTGGCATTTGCCTCTGCGCCTGCTCAAGATGAACGACCGCTTCCCTGGCGCGTCCGCGATGCTTTTCGACCAATCCGCGAAGCATGTTCAGCTCGCCAGCTTCCACGCCAACATTCTCCGCCATTGTGATAGACCCCATTGCGGACTCAGCGTCTCCGCTCATCGCTTCGAGCATCGCTCGTTCGAGCGCGGCGTCTTGCTGGGCGGACAAGAGTCGACTACGGGCCAACCTTGATTGAGCGGCAAAATACGAAATTGCGAACAGCGCCAGCACTAGGCAAGCAAGCAAGCCCGATACGCCTGGGTGCCGTTTCACCCATTTCACCCCCTTCGCCAGCGGCCCCGCTCGGCGCGCCGCGATCGCGAAGCGGTTCACGTAGCGCCGCAAATCCGCGGCGAATTCGCCGCCGCTGGCGTAGCGGCGGTCCGGGTCTTTCTCCATGGCCTTGAGGCAGATCGTCTCCAGGTCCACCGGCACTTTTTTGTTCACGCGGCGCAACGGGCGTGGGTCTTTGTGGAGAATCTGTGCGAGCACCTGGTCGCGGCGTTCTCCCTTGAACGGCGCTTCCAGCGTGAGCAACTCGTAAAGCGTGGCGCCGAGCGAATAAATGTCGGTCCGCTGGTCGAGCGGCGTGCGACCGGCGGTCACTTGCTCCGGCGACATATAGGCCGGCGTGCCCAGCATCTCGCCGGTCGTCGTCATGCCTGGCTCTTCGAGCACCCGCGCGAGGCCGAAATCGTTGAGGGACAAGCGGCCGTCGGGTGAGACCAGCAAGTTGGACGGCTTGATATCGCGATGGACGATGCCTTGGCGATGCGCGTAATCGAGCGCATCGGCCACGTCGGCGATCATCCGCGCGGCTGTGTCGAAGAACTGCGCGTTGGAACTGAACGACGACGAAGTCCAGGCCGGCGCGGAGCGCGTTGTTTTCTCGTGGGAATCGTGATAGGCCGCCGTATCGAGCAAGTCGCTGTCGCCCAGCGAAGGTTCCGTCTCCAGCGGCGCGGTGCGCTCGCCACGCACCTGGCGAATCACCTGATCGAGCGACGGTCCTTCAACCAATTCCATGGCATAGAAATGGGTGCCGTCCTGGTCGCCCGTCGCATAAACGGGCACGATGTTCGTGTGATGCAACCGGGCGACGGCCGCGGCCTCCCGGCGAAAGCGCTGCACCGACTGCGAGGTCAGCCCCAACCCAGCGCGCAGCACCTTGAGCGCCACCAACCGATCCAACGACACCTGCCGGGCCTCAAAGACGACGCCCATCCCTCCGCGGCCGATTTCGCGGATGAGCTCAAAGTCCCCCAAACGATCGGCGCCCTGCGGTTTTCCGTCACCCTGATTCATGTGCCCACCCGGCGGACTCGAAGTACCGATCGCGACCCAGGCTATTATCCTCCCTACGCGACGATGCGCCCATAGCTGTGCTTTTGCTGAAAGTTGCGCGCGGGCGATCGCTTGCTCCCGCATTGCCGCCGCAGTTACCATGTCCACCTGCAACCCGCGCATCCACTTTGCTTCGAATCGCTCCAGGTAAACCGCCATGCCGTCCGGCCTTCGTCAGGTTCCTTCGAACACCATCATCACCGGCTGGGATTTCAGCACCGGCAGCGTCAAATGCCTGGCGTTTGATCTGTCCGGCAAGACATTGGCCGAGGTAAGACTTGGCACGGACCTTTGGCATGGCGATCCGGTGGAAGCGGGACGCAATGAGTTGAACTTGCTGCAACTCGAAGGGCAGGCCCGGGCGACGACGCGCGCGATGGCCGCGCGGTTGCGCGAGCTGGGTCGTCTGAACGACTGGCGCGCCGGCGGGATTTCGGCGACGCATCACAGCGCCGGGCGGATCGACGCCGATCACTTGCCGGTGCGCCGCGCGATTTGCTGGAACGATCACACGCTCGCCGAGTATCACAAGATCGGGCTCAAGCGGCTCGGCGGCCAGAAGAAGGTCGCGGAGTTGATCGGCGGTCCTTGGGCGATTCGTTATTCGCTCAGTCATCTTGTCAAGGACGAGGCCAAACTCTCGGCGCGGGATTGGAAGCGCACCACGCGGATGTTGCTACATGGTCCGCTGGCGGCCGGATATCTGACCGGCAACTTCGACGTGACCAGCGTTTCGTCGGCCGCCTCGACAGGCATCCTCGATTTTCGTCGTCGCAAGTGGCGCAAGGAAATGCTCGGCGCCCTGGCGGACCCGGAAAATCGCAAGCTCGCCTGGAAGCAATTGCCCACGGTCGTCGATCATTTCGAGCCAATTGGCTCGCTGGCCAATCACCTGGCACTCGAGGCCGGCATCGATTCCACACGGCGACCGCTCATTTTCCCGACGAGCGACGATCAACAAGCGGGGCTCGTCGGCGGCGGCGCGGTGGACGACGGGCAGATGGCGATCATTCTTGGCAATTCGGCGGTGGTGAATTCCTCGTCGAAACGCGTTCCGGAGAGCGGCAACCTGGACGTAATGTGCTTGAACTGGGGACCGTATCTCTGGATGCGCTGCTACAACAACGGCGCGCAGTTTATCGACCGCATTGTCGGCGCCGACGCCGATTGGAAGCAACTCGAAAAACAGTCGCGCGAAGTACCCGCCGGCTGCGATGGCGTGAGCGTGATGCCGTTTACATCGCCGGAACCTTCGCTCAAGGTCAGCGAGCCATGCCTGAGTTGGTCGCCGCGCGAGCCGAAGTCCCCCGGCGTGCGTTGCCGCGCGAGTCTCGAAGCGCTGGCGTATTTGATTGCGCTCGGCGTGCGCGAGCACGAACGCGCGGGGCAAAAGATCGAGCGGATCACCGTCTCCGGCGGCATCGCGCGGAGCGATTTGATGTGCGAAATCCTGGCGTCGGTGCTCGGGCGACCGCTGGAGCGCCTCGCCAGCGATGAAGGGCCGGCGCTCGGCGCGGCGGTCACGGCGCTGGCGGCGTACGAAACCTATTTGCGCCGACAACTCAACAACAACGAACCGTTTACCGTCGCGGACGCGGTTCAGCAACTTGTCCGCTTCCGCGGCGCGGTGCAACCCAACGCGGCGTGGCAGGAAGTCTACCGGCGCGAGCTGAAGCAGTTCGAACGACGACTGCCCCGCCGTTGAACAATCCCGCCGCGTTCACTAGCCCGTCGCGGCCCTATAACCGAATGTCGGCTGGCGCTAGAATGATGCGGCAGCGAAGTGGTCCAATAAATCGCAAAGGAAATGCGTCATGGAATACCGACAACTCGGCGGCTCTGGCTTCATGGTGCCGGCATTGAGCCTTGGCACGGGCACGTTTGGCGGCAAGGGGGAACTCTTTCAGGCGTGGGGCGCGACCGACGTCGCGGAAGCCACGCGATTGATCGATATCTGCCTCGAGGCCGGTCTCAACATGTTCGACTCGGCGGACATTTATTCCGCGGGGGCGGCGGAAGAGATCCTCGGCCAGGCGATCAAGGGACGTCGCGACGCGGTCATCATTTCCACGAAGGCCACGTTCCGCTCAGGCCAGGGACCGAACGACGTCGGTTCGTCGCGGTATCATTTGATCCGTTCGGTCGACGCCTCGCTGCGGCGGCTGCAAACCGATTTCATTGATCTGTTCCAGTTGCATGCCTTCGACGCCACGACGCCGGTCGAAGAAACGCTCCGCACGCTCGATGATTTGATTCGCGCCGGCAAGATTCGCTACATCGGCTGCTCAAACTTTTCCGGCTGGCACTTGATGAAGTCGCTGGCGGCATCGGAGCGGCACGGCTTCGCGCGCTACGTGGCGCATCAGGCGTATTACTCGCTGATCGGCCGCGACTATGAGTGGGAGTTGATGCCGCTGGGGCTCGATCAAAAAGTCGGCGCCGTGGTCTGGAGCCCGCTCGGTTGGGGACGTTTAACTGGCAAGATTCGCCGTGGGCAGCCGATCCCCAACAACGTCCGCATGCAAAGCAAGCTCAACGCCGATCTCGCGCCGCCGACTCCGGACGAACTGCTGTACAACGTCGTCGACGCACTCGATGAAGTTGCCCGAGAGCTGGGCAAGACCATTCCGCAAGTAGCGCTCAACTGGTTGTTGCAACGTCCGTCCGTCTCAAATGTGATCGTGGGCGCTCGCAACGAAGAACAGTTGCGGCAGAACCTCGGCGCGGTGGGCTGGAAGCTTTCGCCCGAACATGTGAAGAAACTCGACGACGCCAGTACGGTGACGTTGGCTTATCCATATTTCCATCAACGCGGCTTCGCGGAACGCAATCCGCCGCCGGTGTGAACGGGTCATAACCGCACGAAGTGCGCAGAAATGTCTCGCATTTCTCGCACACCGTGCGTCGAGCGTGCTAAGTCCGCACTCGAAATCGGCCTGTATGCGCCCTGCGCCCCGATTCGCACCATTTGGTACGCCGCGTGCAGATCGGATATAATGATGAGTAGCTAGTAGCACGCCCATCGCACGGGAGGAAATGCCATGAACGCCAAGAAAATCCTGTTCCCGACCGACTTCTCCACCTGCAGCGACGCAGGCCTGAGCCATGCCACGGCGTTGGCCAAGGAATCGGGCGCGAAACTGATCGTGCTCCACGTCGAAGAGCCGCCTCCCGCCTACGGCGCGGGCGAGATGTACTACGGCGTTCCGGACCCGGACAATCCCACGCTGCGCCGCATGTTGGCGGACGTGAAGCCGACCGATCCGTCGGTGCCGTACGAGCATCGCCTGGTGATCGGCGACCCGGCGTCGGAAATCGTCGCGGTGGCCGACGAAGAGAAGGTGGACCTGATCGTCCTCGGCACGCACGGCCGCACCGGCCTGAAACGATTACTGATGGGAAGCGTGGCGGAAGCCGTGGTGCGCAAAGCGACGTGCCCGGTGATCACCTTCAAGGAGCCGCACGGAGCGCCGGCGCCGTAGGCGTTGCGCATCGCACGTCAAAACGAACTAATTGCCGAGCGGGCTCTTGCGTTCTTTCCACGGCACGTCGGCGGCGCGTTGTTTGACGCGGAAGTCGACGAATTGAGCTAACTGCGTGTCCAGGCCGAAACTCCGTTCCGCGAGGATGTCCTTGCCTTGGAGTTTGGTGGGAAACCGCGAGAGCACAATCGAGGCCTCCTCGGGCTTCTTTTCGGCTTCGTTTGGCCGGAAGCGCTGGAGTTGCTTTTCCAATCGCTCCACATCTTTGAGCGACTTGCTGTCTTCAGCGCCGACTGCCATGAAGAACTGCACGCTACGTCGGAAACCGAAATTGTCCGGCTCGGCGAGCGCGTCTTGCATGCGCAGCCCCTTGAACACGGATTGCGGCGAAATCATCGCAATCGCGCGAACGTCCTGGCCTTGCTTGCCAGTGGTGAGTGTCGGCCAATTCCAATCGTTGCGGGCATAGAGCATCGCCACCGACGCGCCCATCTCAGCGCCGATCAGCGTGAGTTGCTCGATATTCAACTCCCCCTTGTGATGCCGCTCCATGAGAAACTTCTTGCAGGATTCCATGTCGAACGCGACCATCGCCTGGAACTGCTTGGTGTTCAACTTGTCGGCCGAGAGCGGGCGGTTGGAACCTTGAACAACCGTACTCTCGCCATGTCCGCGCAGGTCAGGGACCAACACCGCGGCGCCGAAGTAGTCGCCTTGGAAGTACCTAGCGAGGTACTCGAAATCGCGGCGGTTCCCCTTGTGCTCGTGCAGCATGATGATGGGGATGGTTTCCTTCCCCTTGCTGCCCGGGTAGTACGTGGCCTGCAGCAGAACTTCGTCCTTCGTGCGGATCTCCACGTTCTGCGGATCGGCGGCCTTGCCCGGCGTGGTCTGCGCGAACAACTTGCCGGACGAAACGGCGGCCAGCGCCAGCAGCGTGGCAACGAGGGCTCGCAATGCCCGAGGGCCCTTGAGGTTCCGCAGGTAAATCATGATTCCGCCTCGCACCGGGTTCCGTTCGTTCCGAGAGAATAGGGGGCCGAAAGCCGCCCCCATTCAGATTAGTTGTCCCGCGGAAAGGCGTCAACGCGGCGGGAAAAGACGACGGAAATCACCATTCCGGTCCAACCTACAATTCGGAATCGTCCTCCTCGTCCCCGAAATCGTTATTCTGCGGGCGCGGGTCGACGTAATAGATGCCGTGGAGCCGCAGCGAGGCCATCGCCTTGAGTACCCGTGGCCAATTACGGCCAAAGAGCGGGGCCTTTTCCTCGTAGAAGTTGGCCATCAACTGGACGTCGTCCCAATACGGCGGCGGGTCGTCGAGATAGACTTTGCCGAAATCGAGGAGGTAAGGCGGCTGTACAATCTCTATTTCGATAGCGAGGAGAACGTCATCGAAATCGACCAGTCGCGGTACGGCCAGGTGCGCCACCTTCTGGACTCCGGCATCGCGTAGCCGCAAATAGCAGTCGCGTTCCACCGAGTAGTTCTGATTGCGGTATAATATCTTCAAGGCCGACCCTCGCGACGTCGGCCAAACCATTCCGTCCGAGCCAAATCCCAGTGGAGATTGGAAGGCAACGGAGATTTGTCTAGAATTCGCGTATGCCTCCGCGGCCGCGATTGTTTTTACATTAGGAGCATTCACGCATGGTCTCCAATCACGGGCATTCCTCAAAAGTCTTGCTAACACTCTTAGTCGGCGACCGGGAATTCGGCTTATCACGCGTCGGGCCCGGGGAAGTGGGGCTCCGCGAATGTTGCGATCCTATCCCTCCCAGCGACGGCGCTATCGTAGTCAATATCGACGGCGTTGAACATCGCCGGAACGTTTTCTTCCCGAACGGCATCGGCACGGACGGGGAGCGGGTGGTGTATTTCTGATTCTTGCGACGACAGCACAAGGGCGCCCCGGTGAGGTCAACTTATGCGAACGCCAACACTTGGCCTGCTTTTGCCACTCTTGATGTGCTGTGTCGGCAACGCGGCCGAAACTGAAACCCCAACCATCGAAACCGTCCTCATTCAGGGGGCGACATTCACGATGGGCACGCCCTTGAAGCCGGGGGACAGTGAGTACCACGATGACGAAGCGCCGATGGAGGTCACCGTGGAGACGTTTCGAATCGGCAAGTATCCGGTGACGGCGAAGCAGATGTGCGCGTTCCTCAACTCCGAGCGGACGAACGAACTTGACCGGCGAACGCTTTACAATCACCAGGACATCGGAGAATACAAGTATTCGACGATCACCCTTGGCGATGATGGCAAATACGTTCCACGCGAGGGCGCCGAGGCAACTCCCGCAAACCAAGTGACTTGGAAGGGAGCGGTTCTGTTTTGCGAATGGTACTCCGAACAAACCGGAAAGCAGTATCGCCTGCCCAGCGAGGAATGGGAGCTAGCAGCACGTGGGCCAGAGCGAAGAAACTGGCCGTGGGGTGACGCGACTCCGGGGAAGAACCACGGCGAACGCTACGACCGCGAAGGTAGATTGTCATGGTCAAGGACTCCCGTCGGCAGCCATCCGAAGAATGCCACCAAGGACGGCATATGTGATTTGCTGTCCTACACCATTGGCGAGTGGTGTGCAAATGCATTTGAAGTCGACAATACTCCTGAGCAGGCGACTGACATCGCCGCGAACCTCGATGATTTACAGTCGCCCCGCGTAGTGCGTGGGTATCTTAGTCGTTCTTACCCGGTCGGAGGTCAGTTGCGAAGGCTGACAACTTATGGATGGCGCAGCCATTTGGGGCGACCTTGGACACGTGTTGGGATCGACCCCATGAAGGAAGTGGAAAGGGCAGCGCGCCATGGATTTAGAATCGTGGAAGTAGTTGCGATGCCGAACTGATCGCTACTACGTCTTCTACGCAATGCTCGTATCGTATGTCTATCAATCCGTCCGAGTCGCCAACCGGTGCCAACCCGTGCCAGCCGCCAGATCGCGCGACGACATGCTCGGCGAGAATCTCTCCTCGGCCTGTTCGCGCTCACGGTGATGAGTCTCATCTCCGGCGCATTGTTCGTGCTCGTCTCCAAGGTCATCGCCCCGTGGTCAGGCTATCCCCGCGTGGTGTTCGCGGTCTATATGACTCTGTTTCTATTCGGTTGCGCCATCGCGAGTGGCTGGGATCCTTCGGCGCTTCGACGAAAGTAGTCGTCAAGAACGTCGACTATAGAGCCAGAAGCGTCAGCGCGTGGCTCCAACTTCCAGCTGGGCCGGGGTTTGGG
>JAWXBP010000356.1 GCA_034440135.1 Planctomycetia bacterium | reverse complement strand
GAGCAGTCCCGCGTGGTCGGTGAGAATCGCGCCGCCGCCAGGCTTCGCAGGTTGATGGCAGCCCTGGCAATGGACTTGGAGAATCGGCCGCACGTCGCGATAGTAACTCACGGAAGCAACGGCATCGTCGCCGCGCGCGGAGCCAGACGCCCAACCAACGCCCAGCATCGCAACCAGCACCGGCAACCAGCGAAGGCGATTCATCCAAAGGCTCTCCAGGACGGAATGCGCGCCGGATCGGCGGCGAGATCGACAGGATGGCACAGGCGGGGCAAAGCGGCAGGCGGGGCCGGATGGCCGTTCGCATCAGCGATCTTGAATATAAACTGGTAACCGCTTTTGAAGCAAGTATTTGAGGCGATTATAATCAACTCCAGCAGGCGTCCGCCGGACGTGTTTACCCGCCATTTCCCCCGCTTCGCGACGTAAAGTTCTGCATGCTCCAGCCCGACGTGGAACTCGCCGCACTCATCCGCCAGGCCCAGGAGGGGGATTCCGTTGCGCTGGGGCAATTGCTGGATCAGTATCGGGCGTACTTCCAGATTCTGGCCGCGCGGGGCATCGGCCCCCGGCTGGGACGGCGATTCAACGCTTCGGACGTGGTCCAGCAGACCATGCTCGAAGCCTGCCGCGATTTCATCCAGTTCCTCGGTTCCGGCGAGCCTGAACTGGTCGCCTGGCTGGAACGCATCCTGCAACGCAACATCTCCCAACTGGTCCGCGACCACGTCGCCACGCAAAAGCGAGCCGTAGGCCGCGAGCAGGCTTGCGAGGGCAACGACGCCTCGGGCGCGGACCGCTTTGATCCCGCGGCGCAACATTCGTCCCCTAGCCAGCGCGCCATGCGCGGCGAAGAAGCGATTCGCCTGGCTCGCGTCCTAACGGCCTTGCCGGAAGACCAACGCGAAGCCGTCCGGCTCCGTCACCTGGAAGGCTGGACGCTGGCGGAAATCTCCGACTACTTCAAACGGTCGCCCGCCGCCACCGCGGGTCTCATCAAACGCGGCATGCAAAAGCTGCGCGAAAAGCTCGGCGCGGACCTCAAATCCCTCAACGACGACAACGACAACAACACCAGCCCGTAGCGCCAGCGAGGGAGAGCGGACGTGGCCTTCTATTGCGGATCAAACTCTCAACGATGCTGCTTCGAGTTCCCGAAACGAGGTTGTTGAAAGTTTGGTCGTGTTGCTTTCACCGACGTCAACTCTCCCTCGCTGGCGCTACGGGCTGGTGTTGGCACTGCTACGTTCGCGAGTCACACTAGCATCGCGCGGCGATAGGAGCCCATCAGGCGTTCGGTGCGCTCGAAGTCTTCGGACTCGTGATCGTCCGGCATGGGTTCCGAGGCGTCTCGTTTTGACATTCGTTTGCGGCCCAATGCTTGCACCAAAGCCGCGCCTACCTCGCCGGTCTCGTCGGCGGTGACCATGACGTGGGACGACATGTCGTCGTCGTTCTCAGTCGCGCCAGTGCTGATGGTCGCCACCACGGTGGTGCCTGCGTCCTGCGCCTCGAGCGTGGCCGGGCCTGCCTTTGCGCCGTTGAAGATCATCGCGTCCGCAGCGCGGCAAACCCGGGCGAGGTCGTCGCCAATGTCGTACATGCGCAGCCGCGGCGCGAGGCCGGAGCCCAAGAGCGCGGTGCGGATATCCGGCCGTTCCACGTCCGGGCCGATGCCCAATGCGTACATCGGGCCAAGTCGTCCTTGCGCATATCGCACCGCGTCGGCCATTCGCCGCGCGCCGTCCGCGTCCGTGCCGTCGAGGTAGATGCCGACGACACTGGCATTCTCCGGAATCACCAATTGCTCGCGCAGCCGCGCGCCGTTGGCGTCGTCGATGGGCGGGGAGATGGCTTCCTCCAGTTCGGGAATGACGTCGATTTGATTCATGCGGCAGCCGAGTTGGCAAAGCTGCCGCGCGAGGTGTGCGTTCGCCGCGATCACCCGATCGAAACCCGGCAGCAGTTTGTGATCGATTTCACGACTCAGTCGCTCGCCCCAGGTATGCACTTCCGGCTCGAAGGCGTTGGCCACCATGCGGAAACGAAACCGGGGTTGCAGCAACAACGCCCAAGCGCGGCTCTCGCGGTCGTAGGTATGCACGATGTCGATCGACAACCGGCGAATGAGTCGCCCTAAGCGAAACCAGAGCGTCGGGTCGCAAGGCCCGATGCGGCGAACGTCGTAGCAATCGACGTTCATTTCCGCCGCGGTCTCCATGATCGCGGCGCATCTGCCTTTGCCGGAGATCATCGCCACGGAACCGCGGAATTCCCGCGCGCCGTCGTGGTTTTCCAACCCGCGGCAGGTGTGCAGAATGCGCTCACCGTGCGCGCCGCCGGCGCCGCTCATCGACGCCAAGTGCAAGACATGAATCGTGGTGGGTCTCATCGCGTCGGTTTCCCGTGCGTCGAGCGCCACGCGGAGCGGCCCAGCACCCGCTGGGGGCGGCCGTGGCTCAGGAAACCCTAGGTCAAGGTTTCGCAGTCTGCGCCGGCTGCGGGCGATGTCCCCGCTGGCGCGATTGTCCGGCCTGCAGCGAAAATGCCGCCTGGCGAGTCAGCCGAGGCCGCCAACTTGCGCCAACTTTCCTGCGCCCTTGCCGCCGCCCTTTTCAGCCATATGGTTGCTATTGGGGAGCAACCGCGCGCAGGACAACACAACATGGCCACCGCATCCGCGACCACCACTTGGACGGGCCGCCACTACATCGACGGCGCCTGGCAGGACGCTGCCGGCGCGACGTTCGAGAACCGCAACCCGGCGCGTACGTCGGAGTTGCTGGGCGTCTATCCGCGCGGCGATCGCGCGACGGTCGCCGCGGCCGTCGGCGCCGCGCGCGAGGCGTTCATTCCATGGCGGCGCACGAGTCGCATCCGCCGTGGCGAGTTCTTCGATCGTCTGGCGCGTTTGATTCAACGCGATACCGACGCGCTGGCCGTGGTGCTCTCGCGCGAAAGTGGCAAGATTCTCAACGAAGCACGGGCTGAAGTGATCGAAGGGCTGCACATGGTGCAGTACGTCTGCGGCACGGCGCGGCAGCCGTATGGGCAGGTGATCGCCTCGGAAATCGCGGACAAGGACCTGTACGAGCGGCGCAAACCGCGTGGCGTCGTGGCGGTCGTAACGCCGTGGAATTTCCCCTTCGCGGTCCCGCTTTGGATGCTTGCGCCAAGTTTGCTGGAAGGCAACACGGTGGTCTTCAAACCATCGGAAGAAACGCCCGAGATCGGTCAGCGTTTGATGGAACTGTTCATCGAAGCGGACTTTCCAGCGGGGACCATCAACTTGGTGCATGGTCTTGGCGAAGAAGTGGGCGAACCGCTCGCGCGACACGCCGAAGTCGACGTCGTGGCCTTCACCGGCAGCTATCACGTCGGGTCGATGATCCGCCGTTGGGCCGCCGAGGCTGATCATAAGACCTGCGCTTGTGAGATGGGCTCGAAGAGCGGCGTGATCGTTTGCGAAGACGCCCGGCTCGATTTGGCGTGCGATGCCGTGACGCTGAGCGCGTTCAAAACCAGCGGGCAGCGCTGCGTTTCCGCCGGCCGCGCGATTGTCCATCGCAAATTGCTGGCGCCATTTATCGATGGCTTGCTCTCTCGCGTGAGCTCGCTGCGCTTTGGCGATCCGTTCGATCCCGCCAGCTTCGCCGGTCCGTTGGTGAACCTTGGCGGCGTGGAAAAGGTCGAAGCGTACAACCAACTGGCCAAAGACGAGGGCGCGGAGATTCTGCTTGACGGCGGCCGTGCAAAAGACGCGAACCACGCCGACGGCTATTTCATGATGCCATTTGTCTACCAGCAGGAACATCGCCCGGACGCGCGGACGTTGCGCGAAGAAGTGTTCGGACCGCACCTGGCGGTGATTCCGTTCGACGACGACGAGCAAGCGATTCGCATCTACAACGACACGCCGTACGGGTTGTCGATGGCGGTGATTACCGAAGACTATCGCCGCTGGCGAGTGTTCCGCGACGAATGCGACTACGGCATGGGCTACGTGAACTTGCCCTGCATCGGCGCGGAAGTGCATCTGCCCTTCGGCGGCGTGAAACGCAGCGGCAACGGCCAACCATCAGCCGCAGCGCTCGTCGACGCCGTCACGCACCGCACGGCATTTACGGTGAACCACGCGACGAACATTGTCATGGCGCAAGGAATGAGCGCCGACGTGAGAAAATAATGCACCACGGAGTCACGGAGACACGGAGAGGAGAGAGCTGTATTGAACCGCAGAGGCGCGGAGACGCAGATATAGAGTGAGGGAGAGGAGAGACCATTGTTGTGGCACGGTCTCCCGACCGTGCCACCGGTCCGACCGAAGGTCTCCGTTTCCGATGATCGCCCGGCCGCACGTGGCACGGTCGGGAGACCGTGCCACAACAGATTGATCAAGGACCATTCAGTCATTCGACATTCAGATTTGATTCGACATTCAGATTTCGAAATTCGTCATTTCCCCCTGCTTCTGCAAGCTGAACCTACGAGGGCGCAATGGCATTAACTGAAACTATCCTGGCCCCGCGGTTGATCACTTCTCTGCCTGGTCCTCGGGCGGCGGCTTGGATGGCGCGCGATGATCAGGTGTTGTCGCCTTCGTATACGCGCGACTATCCGCTGGTGATGGCGCGTGGTTCCGGCTGCACGGTCGAGGACGTCGACGGGAATATCTTCCTCGATTTCACCGCCGGCATCGCTGTGACCGCCACCGGGCATTCGCATCCCGAGGTCGTGGCCGCGATCACCGATCAGGCGCAGCGGTTCCTGCACATGTCGGGTACGGATTTTTATTACGGGCCCGAGATCGAACTCGCGGAACGGCTCGCGAAACTTGCGCCTGGCGCTGCTCCTAAGCGAGTCTTCTTTACCAATAGCGGCGCGGAGAGCGTCGAGGCGGCGCTCAAATTGGCTCGCTATCACACCGGACGCGAACGCGTGATCTCCTTCTACGGCGCATTTCATGGGCGCACCTATGGTGCGTTATCGCTGGGTGGATCGAAGTCGATTCATCAACGCGGCTTCGGGCCGTCCCTGGCGGGCGTGCATCGCGTGCGGTTCGATTGCACGCGCGACGAACTGGAAGAACTGTTTCTCACCGTCGCGCCACCCGACGAAGTGGCCGCTATTTTTGTCGAGCCGATCCAGGGCGAGGGAGGCTACCGCGTCCCTTCACCGTCGTTCCTGCCAATGTTGCGGCAGGTTTGCGACGAGCACGGCATCCTGCTGGTGGCTGACGAAGTGCAATGCGGCATGGGGCGCACCGGCAAGATGTTCGCCAGCGAGCATTTCGGCGTAGCGCCCGACTTGATCTGTCTGGCGAAGGGGATCGCTTCCGGCATGCCGCTCGGCGCCTTAGTCGCTCGGGCCGATGTAATGGATTGGCCTCCCGGGAGCCACGCTTCGACGTTCGGCGGTAACCCCGTGAGTTGCCGCGCCGCGCTGGCGACGATCAACCTGTTGGAACGCGAATACATGCAAAACGCAGTTGAGCGCGGGGGGCAACTCCGTGCCGGTTTGCAACAATTGATCGCGGACGGCGCGCCGCTGGCCGCAGTGCGCGGACTCGGCTTGATGACGGCCGTCGACGTCGTCGGCCCGCACGGGCCCGATCCGCATCGCCGGTACGAACTGGTGATGCAGGCCTTTCATGCCGGGCTGCTGTTGCTCGGCTGCGGCCGCACAGGAATTCGGTTCTGCCCGGCGTTGTGCGTCACAGCGGAGCAGATCGAAACGGCCGTGGAAATCTTCGGCCGCGTGGCGAATGAGGCGACCTAAAGCGTAGTTCCGTGGCGGTTGCTACCGCGAATTTTACCGTTCGCGGATATTTCGAGCAACTTGTCCTGATATGCCCCGATAATCTCTTTGCGGGGCGCGATGGCGGACCTTTTTTCCGCTGCCCGAGGACCATCGTCTCATCGCGCCTGCCGCTTCTTTTTTCCCTTTGGCGGATTTCAGCGGAGAGGCTCCGTACCATGGTTCTTCAATCGAAGTGGTTTACCCATCCCCGTTTTCAGGATGTGGCCAGCGGCCGGGCGTTGATCAAGTTTGGCGAACGCGGCGATGCCGTGAAAACACTGCAAAGCGCGCTCTTGCAGCTAGGGCAGTCGATGCCCATCTCGACCCACAAGTCCGGCTCGCCGGACGGCATTTTTGGCGACGAAACCGATCGCTGCGTCAAAGACTTTCAGCGTAAAGCGCTGCCGCAATACGCGCCGGACGGCAAGGTCGGCCCGCTCACGCTGGGGCAGCTTGATTCAAGACTGATTACGGCCAGCCCGCCGAAGGGGAGCGAGTTGGTCTGGGGCGAGGCCCCTCCGGGAGTGCCAGGCAAGCCGAAGGAAGTGGATCTCGGCACCGTGATTGGTTTTTCCCAAGCCGTGCGACAGGATTTCGAGATGGGCTGCTGGGCGGCATGCCTGTCGTTTTGGGGCAGGCTGTGCGGCGGCGGCCGTCCGCAATTGAGTTCCGGGAAAGTCTTCGCCCTCTACAGCCATCTGACCTCCATGGAGGGCCCGCTCACCGGCGGCATGCCGACCGGCGCCTTGGCGGCGATCATGCGTGACGAGGCCACGCCGGAAAACGTTTGCGAACCCGGCGACCTGACGCACAAGTGGAACGGCATGGTCTTCGAGAGCTACGCCCCGGCCACGTTGACTTACGACTGGTTGAAGCACAACGCCAGCGGCCCGCGGAAAGCAATCTACTTCGGTTATCACATTGGCGGAGCGTCGCACATCAATGTGATCGGCCACTACGAAATTAACGGCTCGGAGTACGTCTGGGCGATGGAGCCGTGGGACGGTCGCTTCAAAATGCGTGAAATCGAATACTACCAGTCCGCCTCGCGAGGATTCTTCGCCTATCCGCGATAGCCTGGCCGCTCCTACGTCAAATGCGGCGTGCTGCGCCGCCGGCGATTGCCCGGCGGCGCGGTATTCGACTAGATTTGCGTCGTTACTCGAAATCCCCGCGGCTTTCCTTTGCGACGGCAGCTCGAATGGTCATGGATCGCTACCCATCCCGACTCAAGCGTCTGCGCTCCCTGATGCGTAAGGCAGGGCTGCCGTCGCTGCTGGTTTCGCACACCAGCAACGTGACCTACCTCACCGGCTTCACCGGCGACAGCTCGTATCTGTGGGTCGGCTCGAGTGAGGAAATCCTCATCAGCGACGGGCGCTATACCACGCAACTCGAAGAAGAATGCCCGGGGCTGCGCGTGCATCTGCGGAAGGTTGGCGAGCGGATGGCCTCGGCCACGTCAACCGCGCTGGCGGCGGTAAAGCCAGCGACGATCGGCATCGAGGCCGGCACGATGACCGTTGCGGTGCGGGATGAACTGGCCGAGAAACTGCCCAAGGCGGCGTTGGCGGCGGCGGCAGACCTGGTCGAACAGCTGCGCCAGATTAAGGACAAGGAAGAGATCGCCTCGATCCGCGTCGCCGTGGAGCAAGCCGAGCGGGCGTTTCGCCTCGTTTCGGCGGGCGTGCGCGGCGACGCAACCGAAAAACAGATCGCCGATCAGTTCGAGGCGGCGCTCCGCCACTTCGGCGCGACCGGCTCGTGTTTCCCGCCGATAATTGCCGCCGGCGCCCGGTCGGCGTTGCCGCATGCCCGCGCGAGTGAGGCTTCGATCGCGGGGGCGGAGTTCGTGTTGATCGACTGGGGAGCGCGGAACGGGCTCTACGTCAGCGACTTGACGCGTCTCTGGGTGACGGCTAAAATTTCGCCGAAACTTGAACGCGTGTATAGAGTTGTGTTCGAGGCGAACCGCGCGGCGATCGCCGCGATTCGACCCGGCGCGACGGCCCAGCAGATCGACGCTGTCGCCCGTGGCGTGATCCACGACGCTGGCTTTGGGGCGAACTTCACGCACGGCTTAGGGCACGGCATTGGGCTGGATGTGCATGAGGAACCGCGGCTCTCTTCTACCAATCAACGGCCGCTGGAACCGGGAATGGTGTTGACGATTGAACCGGGCGTTTACCTTCCAGGCTGGGGCGGCGTGAGACTGGAAGACGACGTGTTGGTCACCAAATCCGGCGCAGAAGTGCTGAGCACGCTGCCCAAGTCCTTGGAATCCATGACGCTGAACCTGTAAGGAAATGATGAATGTCGAATGATCAATGATGAATTGGGGAACGGCCTGACGCTCGGTCTCTACGACATTTATCATTCATCATTCCGCATTCATCATTCCCCGCTCACAGCATACCTTGCGAGTTCTTTCCTATGTCCGCGACTCCGACCAATCCCGGCGATATCTTCGATCCTCGCAAGATTCGCCGGCTGGTCGAGCTGATGAACGAGCACCAGCTCAGCGAAATCGATTTGCAACAGGGTGACACGCGCATCCGGCTGCGTGGCGCCCGCGGGCCGAAGGGAGTCGTCGTCGAAACGATGCGACCCCCGGCCGTGGAGTCCGCGCCGCGCCCGTCCGCGGAATCGCCGGCTCGCGTCGCTGCGCCGGCGGCCGACGGCAACTTCGAGCTGATCAAAAGCCCGATGGTCGGCACCTTCTATTCGTCGGCGAATCCGGAATCGCCGGCGTTCGTCAAGGTCGGCGATCACGTCGGCCCCGAGACGACGGTGTGCATCATCGAGGCGATGAAGGTTTTCAACGAGATCTCCGCCGAGGTCACCGGGAAAATCGTCGCGACGCTCGTGGAAAACGGCGAGCCGGTTGAATACGGCCAGCCGCTGTATAAGGTCGAGGCGTCGAAGTAAGGCAGGCCGCTGAGCGGCAATGTCGAATGTCGAAATCCGAATGACGAATCAATGACGAAATCCGAATGTCGAAGTTTCTGCTCTTAGTCTTCGCAAACCAAACGCCATTCGTCATTCAGTCATTCGACATTCTCCCCCTTCGCCTCCGTGCTTCATTGATTCTTTGAGTCTACGACTTTCCAACGCATGTTCAAACGCATCCTAATTGCCAATCGCGGCGAGATCGCCTTGCGGATCATTCGCGCTTGTCGCGAGCTGGGCATTGAGACCGTGGCGATCTTCAGCGAGGCGGATCGCGGCGCGAAGTATCTTGATCTCGCCGACGAGCGCTATTGCGTTGGTCCGGCCAAGGCGTCGGAAAGCTATCTCAAGATCAATCGGGTGATCAGTGCCGCGGAAGTCGGCAACGTGCAGGCCATTCACCCTGGCTACGGGTTTTTGGCCGAGAACGCGCACTTCGCCGAGGTTTGCCGTAGTTGCAATATCGAGTTCATCGGCCCGTCGCACGAGGCGATGCTCAAGTTGGGCGACAAGAACACGGCGCGCAAGCTGGCGCGCGAAGCCGGCGTGCCGGTCGTGCCCGGCAGCGACGGATTGATCGCCGACGACAGGGACGCGGTTCGGATCGCGCACGAGATCGGTTTCCCGGTGCTGATCAAAGCCACGGCCGGCGGCGGCGGTCGCGGGATGCGGGTGGCCTCGAACGATTTGGCGCTGAACTCCGCGCTGTCGCAGGCCAAGGCCGAGGCGGAGGCCGCGTTCGGCGATGGCGGCGTGTACCTGGAAAAATACGTCGAGCATCCGCGTCACATTGAAGTCCAGGTGGTCGCCGACTTGCATGGCAACGTCGTACACCTCTGGGAACGCGATTGCACGATGCAACGCCGCCACCAAAAGGTCATCGAAGAAAGTCCCGCCGCGCACATCTCCGAAAAGGTGCGCCGCGAGATCTGCGCGGCCGCAGTCCGCCTGGTCCACGTCGCCAATTACACCAACGCCGGCACCGTGGAGTTCATCGTCGATCGCAACGAGAACTTCTACTTCATCGAAGCGAATGCGCGGATTCAGGTCGAGCATCCCGTCACGGAAATGGTGACCGGCATCGACTTGATTAAGACGCAACTTAGGATCGCAGCCGGCGAACCCTTGGCGTTCAAGCAAGAAGATATTCAGGTTCGCGGCCATGCCATCGAATGCCGGATCAACGCCGAGAATCCGTTTAAGAACTTTCAGCCGGCGCCCGGCAAGATCGAGCAATTGATCGTGCCCGGCGGATTCGGCGTGCGTTTTGATTCGCACGCGCACGCTGGCTACGTAGTGCCGTCGAACTATGACTCGATGATCGGCAAGTTGATCGTCCACCAGCCGACGCGCCGCGAAGCGATCGAGTGCATGCTCCGCGCACTGAAAGAACTGCGCGTTGAAGGAATTCCCACGACCGTGCCGCGCTTGGCCGACATTCTTCGGCATACCGCCTTCAACGAAGGGCGCGTCGACACGACGTTCATCGAACGCACCTGGCCGCCGGGGACGTAAGCGCAAAGCATGCGCTCGCGAAAGCAGGCGACGTCCGTTAAGCCCAGGGAAGGCCCTCGAAGTCGACGGTGATGGTTCGACTTCCGGTGGCCTTCCCTGGGCTTGGCGCAATCGTCGCTTTCAACATCACTCAAACCGCAGCCAGCCGCCGTTTTCGAGTGATGTTTCGCTGATCGCCGGCGCGGCCCAACCTTGTTCGCCTGAGCCTGGTGCAATGCGCCGCACGGTTGCACTCCAAGCTCCGCCAGGCGCTGGCGCCTGCGGAGCAAGCTGGTCCCAGGGAATCGCCGCTTCCACGTACCAGGCGTTGTCATCTTGGCTCGCGGCGACGTACCACTTGGGATTCCAGGCGGTGTCGCCCCAGCAGGAGTCATGTACCCGCCCGCGGGAGTCGACCGCCAGTCGCCAGGCGATAACGTAGTCCCGATCAATGTCGAGGGAGATTTCCACGCGATCTTGTTTCGCCAGATTTTCATCCCTTTCGCGCGGACCGGCGTCATCGCCGTATTCGCAATCGGGCGATTTGGCGGCGGCGATCGCGATGTACAGGAACTGGTCGTCGCGCGCAGCAACCAATGTGGTCGGCCAGGCGTCGGCGTCATCGTCTAGTCCGATCAGTTCCAGCGCTTCGAGGTTTTGCCAGACCTCGTCATCGAGCAGGCCGTCGAGCCTCGGCCGCATTTTCACGCCACGGCAATTCCAAATCGCCTTGGGACACGCTTCCTTGCGCCCCTCCTCGCGCCACAGTTCCGCCGCGGCGCAGGTTCGCCACGCATCGTCGGAGCGGCCCTGGAGGAAGTTGCGCACGCCCCGCGCGCTTTGATTCTCTGGCGCGGATCGTCGCATCGCGTTGATCGGAAAAAACACGACCGGCTCAGCCGCCAACGTGGGGCGCGTGCGCGCCAGCAATCGTTCCAACGCTTGCACGCGGCTGGCGCGCGCGATCTGCCGAGCCTGCGGATCGGCCGCAACGCCCGGCGCCATGGCCGGGATCGAGGTTTCGCTGGGAGCGAAGGCCGTCAACTCGACTTCGCCCTGTTTGTCGACGACCTGACCGGAACGCGATTCCACGTGCTGCGCCAGTTGTTGGCGAGCTTGCCCGCGCCAATCGATCTCGCCGCTCGACCAATACTGAATCAACCAGACGAGCGCCGGCGCGGCCAAGGCGTGATCGGGATACCGTTCCACCAGCAGTCCGTAGGTCTGCGCGGCGAGGTCGATGCGTCCGTGCTGGTGATAGCGCCGCGCGAGCTCGAAGACCGTCATCGCGGCGCTGTCGGCGTTCATCGAGGACACCATCTCGGGAAGTTGTCCGAGGACGATGTCGGCTTCGCGCTCATCGTCAACTCGCGCGAGGATTGCCTGCAGATTGCGCTGCCTGACGGCCAGTTGCTTAAGCTGATCTGCGCTGCGGTCCTGCGACGTGGCTACGATTCGCTTGGCCCCGCCCCCCGGCGGCAACGAAATGCCTCCCAAGAAGCCGCGGCCGCTGGCCGATTCCGGCAGCGCTGACGCCAGGAGTTGAAAGCCGAGTGCACTCGACGAGGCCATCGAGTCTTCGCCGACAATCGCGCGAGCCAATGACGCCTGTTGTCCCAACGATCGCCCCAACTCCGGCGCAAGCTGCGTCGGCGCGAGCGCCTCGCCGCCGGCTTCTCCGTCGGCCAAGTGGCCGTAGATCTTGTTGACTTTCCAAGGCGCGAGATGTAACTGCGCAAATTCCTCGGCTCGATAGTCCGCCTCGCCCGCGTGCTGCCCCGCTTTCAGCACTGCTTGATTGATCACATACGCGAGCGGATCGTCGCCTTGCGCTGGTGCGGCATGTGTGAACACCACCGCTGGCCGCCAGATGCGCAGTTGCTTCACCAACTCGAACTCCAACGCTTCGAGTGCGCGACCGTCGTGCAATTCATCCCACAGTTCGACCATGCGCTCCGCCGACAGCGATGCCTCGTGCTGTTGCACCGGAAACCGCCACGAGCGCTCGGCCGCGCTACCGCCGACCGCGCACATCGCAGCTTGCAGTCGCGGGGACGCTGTGCGATCCTCGGCCAAAGGATTCAACCAATCGCGGCGCGTCAGGCAGTAGGCGTAGGTAAGCGCGCTTTCCTGTCCGCCGGCGTAGGCGAAGACTTCCCACGGCGTTGCCTGCGCGTCGGCGAACATGCCCAGCACCGCGACGCGTTCGCCGCCGGCGCGTTGCCGCACCCAACTTCGGCCGCCGTCGCTCGTGGCGAAGATCGCGCCCAGTGCTCCGACTGCCCAGCCATTCAAATCATCGACAAAGGTCAGGCCATTGAAAGGCGCGTTGCGGCCGGTGGGCAGAACCTGCCAACTGCGGCCGAAATCCGGTGAGTGAAAGATCACTGAGCCCGGGGAGCCGGCGATCCAGATCTTCGCGCCGCGTACGGCCAGGGCGCGCATGTCGACGCCTTGCGCCAGCACGTGCGGAAAGTTTGCATCCGGCGACCGCCAATTTGCGCCGCCATCTAGCGTGAGCCAGACCAAGCCGCCGTCGCCCACGACGACGCCATGTTGAGTGTCGGCGAATCGCACGCGTTGCAGGCCGCGCAGGCCGGTGTCGGGATGTCGAGCTGGAATCGTGCTCCGGTCGTCAATCAGATGGACCGCACCGCGCCGCGTAATCGCCGCGCCTTGTTGCGGCCCGCAGAACGCGGCGTCCACAAAGTCGTCCGCCGCTGCACCGGAGAACGGGCTCCAACTTCGCCCGCCATCCGCGGTCCAGTAAAGACTCATGGGAAAGATGGCAGAACGATCGCCCCAGGCCAGTGCGTGTTGCGTCGTGAACGCGCGAACGCCGCGCAATGCGCTCAGCAGCGTGGCGCCGTCCTGCCGCCAATTCTGTCCGCCGTCTTCCGTAATCAGCATCACGCCGCGGCTGCCCGGTGCGTGAGAATAGGGTTCGCCGCCCACCGCCCAGCCGTGCCGCGCGTTGACGAACGACACGCCGTCCAAGCGACTACTTGTCGGCGCGTTTTGCCGCTTCCACTCTCGGCCTCCATCAGCGGTGTGCCAAATGACGCCACGATCGCCCACGGCCCAGCCTTCATTGGCATTGGCGAAGTGGACTTCGCGCAACTCCGCGTCTTCCAGCCACGCGCGGGGGGCAGCATCGATGGTCTGTGCGTTCAGCGCATCGACGTCCAACTGGCGTACGAGGCAAGCCAGTAAGATCAGGGCCGAGCGAAATCGCAGCATGGGCGCACTCCTTGCGCGGTATCAGCCGTGCTTAACGGCCGTCCAAAGACAGAACAGTCCATCAGGCACTTCGCCGCCGTCGGCCGGCAGCAGTTCGCAGCGCTCGATGCGCGCCTGCGGCGTCAACCATCCGGCGACTTCCGGCAACTCGAACCAACATTCCCACGGCTCATGCTCGCACCGCGCTTGCCAACTGCGGTGTTTGTCGATGATCAACAGGTGCCCGCCCGGTCGCAGCACGCGCAACATCTCATTGACGGCCACGCGCGGGCGGAGGGCGTGTTCCAAGGCTTCAACCGAAAGCACGGCGTCGAGCGATTCGTCTGCAAACGGCAGGCACAACATTCCGCCAGCCGCCATGGCAACTCCCGCCGGTGGCTCCGTCATCATCGTTCGCGCAAGATCGACGCCGATGAGGCGCCAAGTCGCGCATACTTCATGGAGCGCCTGTAGGAATCGCCCGGAGCCGCAACCCAGGTCGGCAATGCGCGCCGTGTTCGGCAAGGAGCGCGTCCAATGGAGTACCGCCTTCAACCTGGAGTCATTCGTCGCGATGCGACGCGGCAACGATTGTTCGTCGTGCTCGAACAGCGAGGCGACGCGCTGCAGCACTCGCTGAATGCGCACGTGCAGCACATCCAGCTCCGCGAGTTGTTCCGCCGACAGAGAAGTCACGGACGCTTGCCAACGCGCGGCGAGTGTAACGGCCTCGGCGTGAAAGCCGAGCGTACGCAGCGTTACAAGCCAGCGATGTTGTCGCAACGGATCGGCGAGCACTCCCACGGCCAGGCACTGCCGCGCAAAGCGAGCGGCGAGTTGCTCGAACTCCCTGGCGTCATATTCCAGGCCCTTCCGCCAGATACTCCGAGCGCGCCGCTGCAGGCCCCGCGACCATTGGGTCGGGAGCGTGCTCCAGGTGCGGATATGTGTCAACGTGGCTGGCGACGCCATTTGCCTGAATTGCCCAGAGGTCGGCATCGCGTAGTGAGGACGACGCCGGTCCGGCATTGTCTCGCGAAGGGCGGCAATCGCCAACCTCAGTTGTCGGCCTTCGCGTCCGGGGATTCAGTCGCTGTCTCCGTCGCCGTCTCAGGCGGCGCTTCGGCCGCCGGTTCCGCGTCGCCGTTGGCGTCGCGGCCGACGAACTTGACGCCGCATTCATAGAGATTGTCGTGGACCTTGCGAAGTCGCCGGATCTCGCCGAACAGGTTCACTTCATGATCGCCGTGCGGGAGGCAGATCAGGATCACTTTTTCCTCGGTCAGCAGGCCGGATGTCAGAATAACCTGGCCGCCGACCTCCGAGTGAATATGTTTGGATGCCACGAAGGACAAGCCGGACACCGAGATATCACGGGTAAAGGCGTGGAACCGGACAATCTCTTGCGAGGACGCGACCCGGGCCGCGACTTCGACCTGGGCTCTGAAGGCGTGTCGCCGCGTGGTCCGCTTTTCGGTGTGGTGACCATCGTTTCGGGCGGTCCAGCGATCCAGCGCGCAGAGCACCGATTCGACCGTTTCGTCGAACTCCGTCGGTGATGCGCCGATGCTGGAAGCCATGCTTTATCCCCGATACGCCAAACAAGGGGCTGGAAAATATAGCTCTAAGATGGACGATTGACGGCCGTATTGATTCGGTAAGGCGAAGATTTTGCCCTGACCGACGGAGGATACTGAACACATGAATCGTATGTATTCAGCTCGAAATGCCGCATCGATTGTGCGACAGGTCCCACGGGAGCAAATCCTCGGACTCGGTCGCTTCGTCTATATTGAGCAAGCATGAACGTCGCCCGCACCACGACGGAGGCTGTGGAAGCCGACCGGCGGTTGACCACCGACCGTCTGGAGGACGCCTTTGCGCGCTGGCAGCCCGAACTGCTGGGCACGTTGTATTACCTCACTGGCAACCATGAGGACGCGCGGGACGCCCTGCAGGAGACGTTCATAAAGTGCTGGCGGCACCGCGACGCGGTGGGCGAAGTGGACAACCTCAAGGCCTGGGTGTTTCGAATCGCGCTGAATGCCGGCCGAGATGTGCGAGGGACCGCCTGGCGACGCAGGCGTACCGCGTTGCCGGACAACGCCTCGTATCTGCCCGGCCCTGATTGTGCGCCGGAGGCGCGCCTGGAGCAGACAGAGCAATTGGCGCGACTACGGGAAGCGATCTCGCATCTGCGGGCGGAGGAACAGGAGGTGTTCCTGCTGCGACAAAACGGAGAAATGACCTACGAACAAATCGCGGTCGCCGTGGGGATCCCGCTGGGGACCGTGAAGACGCGGATGCGGTTGGCCCTCGGCCGCTTGCGCGAGGCGATGGCGGAGGAATCGGCGTAAGCCTGAAGTTTGGCTGGAAAGCATTTTGTCGAAAACAGCATTCTGAAGACATGGAATCTCGGCTGCATCAACAACTGTTGGAACTCCACCACGGCCTGCTTCCCGAAGCGGAGGCGTCGGAGCTGCGCGCGCAGATCGACAACGATCCCGCGCTCAACGGGGCATGGATTCAAGCTCAGCGTGAGTTGGGTTTGATCGCCCAAGCGGCCCGCATCGAGGCGCCGCCACTGAGTCTCAAGATCGACGAGCAGCAGGCAATTCGGCCAATTTCCTCGGTCGTGCGTCAGTCGGAAACGCGTCGCGCACATCATCAGCCGCCAGCGAAGCGAAATACCTGGGGGTGGGCGATTGGTCTGGCCGCCGCCGTGATGTTGTTGCTGAGTCTGGGCGGGTTCCAGTTTCATCGCACACGACTGGCGCGATTGGATCGCGAACTGCCGCGCGTCGTCGTCGCCGGTCCGGCGCGGCTCACGCCGGGCGCGACGAACCGCTTCACCGTCGCCGCATCGACCGTGGCGGGGGATCCGTTGGCGGTCAACATGGTCTACGCCTTGTACGACGTCGACCGCCAGGCGAACGTGCAATTGCATCGCCAAGAGACCGACCGCTGGGGACGCATGACGATCGAGCTCTCGGGCAAGGAACGGCTTCCCGTGAATTGCGAATTGCGGCTGGCGACCGCGCAAGCGGGCTTGCAGTCGCCGTTGGCGACTTTGGCGCTGCCCGTGAGCGAAGTGGCGTTCCTCACGAAGCTTGCGACGGATCGTCCCAGCTATCAACCTGGGGACGACGTTTACTTCCGCTCGGTGACGTTGCGTCAATCCGATCTGACTCCGGTCGCCGCGCCGTTGCAGTTTTGGGCGCTCGACGCCTCCGGCGTGATTGTGCCGGGCAGCGAGCTATCCGGAACCACGGACCGGGGCATCGGCAATGGTCGCTGGACGCTGCCGGCCGATGCGGCCCTTGGCGAATATCGCCTGGTCGCGT
>JAWXBP010000355.1 GCA_034440135.1 Planctomycetia bacterium | reverse complement strand
CTCGTTCACCGCGCCCACCGCGTCGATCAATGCTTCGGGCAACTCCGTCGATTGCCAAGTCGGTGTCAGCTCCCTCAATCGGCTCATTGCCAACGCTGGCCGCTGCCCGGGATCGAGCGCCGCCAACTCGGCGAAACCCACGACCGGCCGCGTCCCTTGGTCGAACGCTAGCACCGCCCATTCGTCCTGCGGACGCAACTTCGCCAGCGTGGCTTCCGCTGCCGCGAGCGCCTGCTCCCACAAATCTCCGCGCCGCAAGCTGGCGCTTGTATCCACGAGCACGACTACGCGCTGTCGATCGGCCGCCTCGCGATTCAGCGCCGCGGCCTCGCGCAAGAACGGCCGGGCAAAAGCCAGCACCAACAGACAAAACGCCGCCGCCCGCAACAACAGCAGCAACAAGTGATCGAGCCTGCTCCGTCGCGTTAATCGTGGCGGCGACGGCGCGAGAAACATCAACGAACTGAACGGCAGCTGACCTTGCGGCGAGCGCCGGATGAGATGAAACAACACCGGCGCCGCGATCGCGAACGCGCCGAACAAGAATAGCGGGGCGAGCAAGCTCATCCGCGACCTCCCCCGCGCCCGCTGGGTCGCCGCGCGGCACGTCGCGAACGACTCATCCGCAGTCGCAACAGGTCGAACAGCACCATTTCCAAAGCGCGATCGGTGCGGATCGTCACCAACTCGATCCCCTGGTTCTCGCAAATCTTCTGCAGCGCGTCCGCGTGCGCATTGAACCGCTCCAAGTACCCGGCCTTGGCCGCCAGCGGATCCACGTACAACTCGCGTTGCGATTCAATATCCTGAAACATCGCCGGCGTCTGAAACTCGAACGTCATTTCCGCGGGATCCAGCACGCGCAGCAAGATGACTTCGTGCCCCTGCGAGCGCAAATACCCCAAGTGCGTGGCCAACACGTCGACCGGCGCGAGCAAATCGGAAATCATCACCACCAG
The DNA here is from genome assembly GCA_034440135.1 of Planctomycetia bacterium. NCBI lineage: Bacteria > Pseudomonadati > Planctomycetota > Planctomycetia > Planctomycetia bacterium. The sequence goes on along the minus strand of JAWXBP010000355.1, from coordinate 1,697 downwards.
CCCGCGCTTCCGCACCGTGGAGGCGATCTGCTTGAGCGGCGCGACCAGATCCGTCGCGCGCCCTTCCGGCTCCCGCTGCAAAGCAGCCATGACGTGCCGCAAATGGCCCGGGCGATACCTTGGCGGCAAATATCCGACGACCTCGTCCTCGAACGTCAGCAAGCCAACTGCGTCGCGCTGGGTGGACAGAAAATAGGCGATCGTCGCCGCGGCCGTCCGCGCGTAGTCGCTCTTTGTATACGCGATCGACGAATAGCCCATCGAGCGGCTGGTATCGACCAGCAAATAGCAGCGCAGGTTCGTCTCGTCCTCGAACCGCTTCAAGTAATAGCGATCCGACCGCGCATACAACCGCCAATCCAGATACCGCGGATCGTCGCCGGGGCTGTATTGCCGGTATTCGCTGAATTCGACCGAGAATCCGAAATAGGGACTGCGATGAATTCCCGACATGAACCCATCGACCACCGCCTGCGCCCGCATTTGCAGGCTCTTGATTCGCATCAACGTCGCCGGGTCGATAAACCCGGACGCCGCCCCCGAGGAGCGCGACCCGCCGGCCGTGTTGCGTGCGACGGTGCTCACGCCTGGGGCCCTCGCACATGTTCGAGCAAGCGATCAATCAAACCGTCGACCGAAACGCCGTCGGCCTCCGCGCGGTAGTTCAGCAGAATGCGATGCCGGAGCGTCGGATGTGCGAGCGCGCGGATATCGTCCGGCGAGACGTGATAGCGCCCCGCCAATAGCGCCCGCGCCTTCGCGCCAAGCACGAGACTTTGTGGCGCCCGCAAGCCCGCGCCCCAGTTGACCCATTGATTGACGAATTCCGGCGTGCCCGTTTGCCCCGGCCGCGACGCCGCCGCCAACCGCACCGCATACCGCACCACTTCTTCGGCGATCGGCACTTTGCGAACGACTTCATGGAACCGCAACACATGCTCACCGTCGAACAGCGCCTCGATCGCCTCGGGCTGGCGCGAAGTCGTCTGCCGCACGACCGTCACTTCGTCGTCTTCCGGCAGATAGTCGACGATCACATTGAACATGAACCGATCGAGCTGCGCCTCCGGCAGCGGATATGTCCCTTCCATCTCGATCGGGTTCTGCGTCGCCAGCACGAAAAACGGCTCTTCGAGCGGATACCGCACGCCGGCCGCCGTGACCTGATGCTCTTGCATGGCTTCCAACAGCGCCGCCTGCGTCTTCGGCGGCGTGCGATTGATCTCGTCGGCCAAAATTACGTTCGCGAAAATCGGCCCCGGCACGAACTGCATCCGCCGGCGGCCGTCGCCGGTCTCTTCCAAAATCTCCGTGCCGGTGATATCGGGCGGCATCAAGTCCGGAGTGAATTGGATCCGCTGGAACTTGAGCGCGAAGATTCGCGCGATCGTCCGCACCAGCAACGTCTTCGCCAAGCCCGGCGCGCCGGTGATCAGGCAATGCCCGCCGGCGAACAGACTGATCAGCAGTTGGTCGGTGACTTCCTTTTGACCAATGATCACCTTCCCCAACTCAGTCGCGATGCGCCCGCGACTCTCGCGCAGGTGTTCCACGACTTGCCGTTCCACGTCGAAGGCGTCAGTATCAGTCAGCACAGGCGAGCTCGGGTGAAGTAGGGAGTAGGTGAAGTAGGGAGTAGGTGAAGTAGGGAGTAGGTGAAGTAGGGAGTAGGTGAAGTAGGGAGTAGGTGAAGTAGG
>JAWXBP010000354.1 GCA_034440135.1 Planctomycetia bacterium | reverse complement strand
CTTGCTGATCGACTTTCCCGGTGCTCAGTCGATCGAGAGAAATACGGATCACTTTGTGAAGCGCAGCAGCGGCGGCGCGCTTTGCCCACATTGCGCCGCTACCGCGCTGCTTTGCTTGATGACAAACGCGCCTAGCGGTGGAGCCGGTCACCGCACTTCAATACGCGGCGGGGGTCCGCTGACGACGCTCGTTACGTATGCACAGATTGGAGAGTCGCATCCAGCGTCCGCACTGTGGCGGGACGTCGCCTGCAATGTTCTCGATCCGCATTCTTTCCATACCGCGAATTCATCGCAGGCGGAACTGAGCAATGTATTCCCATGGCTGCGCGGCGTTGAGCAGACAATGAAGCACTCGGACGCTGTCCAGCCGCTGGATGTGCATCCGTTGCAAGTGTACTGGGCCATGCCTAGGCGCATCCGGCTCCAATTTGCGAGCCGTAGTGGGGGAGCAGCTCCAGAGCCATGTGCCATTTGTGCTCGGACAACCGATCTGCCAATCGAGCGGTACGTCGCGAAGAACTACGGTTTGAACTACAAAGGCGCTTGGCTCCATCCGCTTTCGCCCTACTATCGGAGCGGGGCGAATGAACCGCTCTTTCCCGTGCATCCGCAGCCAGATGGGATGACGTACCGTCATTGGCTTGGCTGGGCGCTCGGATCAAAGCGGGCCGGCAGGCAAATCGTGCCCGCCGCGGTGGTGCAGGCGTACCGTAGCACTCGTTCCAAAGGCGGCCAGGTTCGCTTGCGGGCGTTCGGCTATGACATGGACAACATGAAGGCTCGCTGCTGGTACGAAGCCAACTTTCCGCTGTTCGATCTTCCGGAGAGTAAACAGAGCCCCGCCGAGGTCTCCGAGGCAATCGCTAGCATCGTCGGCCCGCTCGCCGCCGGCGCCGAGTCTGTCGCGCAGTGCATTCGCTTTGCGGTACGGGACGCGTGGTTTGGCAACGGTGAAACGCGCGGTGACCTCGGCTTTGTTGAAGCGATATTCTGGAATCGCACCGAGCGACACTTCTTTGTGCTGGTCGAGCGGGCCATCGACCTTGCGAAGGAACACGGGCGAGGCGCCTATGATCAGAGCGAGCCGCTGCGGCGCGGCTGGCTCAATGTGCTACGGCTTACGGCGCGGTGCCTGTTCGACGAGATCGCCGCGTCAGGAAACGTTGAGGCCGGCAACCCGGCCAAACTCGCGGTTGCCTACCGCGCACTACGCAGGCACTTGGACGGCGACACCCTTCAGCAAGCATTCGGATTGATCGTCGCTAACTCAACGGAGACAGGCAGGAGGCAGCGCCGCCGAGGCTCGACGGCGCAAGACACCACGGAGGCACGATGAACAAGCCATTCACAAAGGGCGACCCGACGATGGGCGCACTGCTGGCCTGGTGGCGCGGGCTGGAGCAAAACCGCGGCGATCGCGCTCAGTTGCGTCGCTGTGGCGACCTGCTGCAGGTGATGCAAACCGAGGCCTTTCACCACGCGCGTCGTCGCCTTGTCGGCGCGGGCCTGTCCGAGCACGATTCGCGCAGCCCACGGCTCGCCTCGATCATCGCTCTCGCAGCGCATGTCAAAGGGCTGTCCGACCAGTCCCTGCCAGATGCGTTTTCCGCCGGAGACAAGCCCTCCGTTTCGCCACTGCGATTGCGGCAAATCCTGGACGCGACCGACGAGGACGAACTTTTTATCCGGCTGCGGCGTGTAGTGCCGCTTGTCGACGGCCACGTGAATCTGCCCGCTCTCGCCGCCAATGTCTGGTACTGGGGCGACGTTGTGCGCAAGCGCTGGGTGTACGACTACCAATGGCCCGCCAAAAAATCTGCTTGAACTCAATGGAGACCGCGACATGAGCCGTTTCGTCCAGCTTCACGTACTTACTTCGTATCCTCCATCAAACCTAAACCGCGACGATCTCGGGCGCCCGAAGAGCGCGCTGGTCGGTGGTGTCGCACGACTGCGTGTGTCGTCGCAGAGCGGAAAACGGGCGTGGCGTACCTCGGACCTTTTCCAGGACGCGCTAGCCGGCCACTTGGGCACGCGTACTAAAACGCTTGGGCTGGAAATCTTCAAGAAGCTGGCTCAGATTGAGACTATCGACGCTGAATCCCTCAAGCACTTCAAGGAAGCGAAGTTCAAGCTCGCTCACGAAGGGACTCGGAAGATCATCGAGCAGTTCGGCAGTCTTGAGGCTGACTACCCGCCCAAGAAGGTAAAGGCACACGCCCCAGACGATGCGAGCAATGACGAATCAAAGGCGGACGACGACTCTGGCGACAAGGCGCTCAAAGCCTTTCGTAAGTCGCTCTCCACAAGTCAACTAGTCCACATCAGCCCTGCGGAGCACGCGTTGATAGACGCCCTCACCAACAAGTTGGCGGATGCGGCTCGGCTTCCGACGGCTCAGGAGCTTGAGCTTCTACGTGAGGATCATCATGCTGTGGACATCGCGCTGTTTGGCCGAATGCTCGCCGAGAAGCCGAGGTTCAATATCGAGGCTGCAGCTCAGGTAGCCCACGCCTTCACCGTCCACAAGGCGTCCGCCGAGGATGATTACTTCACCGCCGTAGACGACCTGAACCGCGGCGAACGAGATGCAGGTGCAGCCCATATCGGCGAAGCTGGTTTTGGCGCCGGCGTTTACTACCTTTACGTTTGCATCAACCGCGATCTCCTCGACACGAACCTCGGCGGCGATACGACGCTGCGGAACAAGGCGCTCGCGGCACTGCTGGAGGCTATCGCCAAGGTGGCGCCGACCGGCAAGCAGGCGAGCTTCGCTTCTCGCGCCTATGCGTCCTACATGCTCGTCGAGAAGGGTAGTCAGCAGCCGAGATCTCTCAGTCTCGCGTTCGTCAAACCCGTGAATGGCACCGACATGATCCAGGACTCGATCGAGGCCTTGAACGACAAGCGGCAAAACATGGACAAGGTGTACGGCGATTGTGCCGATGCGCGGAAGTTCTTCAACGCCGAAACGGGTGAGGGCAGCCTGGCCGAGTTGATCGCGTTTGCGCAGGCGGACTGAGGGCGATGGACGTTCTGCTGTTTCGGCTTTACGCACCCTTGGCCAGTTGGGGCGACGTCGCGGTGGGCGAGTACCGACCGAGCCACGCCTACCCCGGCCGGTCCGCGCTGCTCGGTCTGATCGCCGCCGCCCTGGGGTTTGATCGCGCCGATGAGCCGCGCCACCAACAACTGGACGATGCGCTCACCTTCGCCGTCGCCGTGTACGCGGAAGGCTCACTGCTGCGCGACTATCACACGGCGCAGGTGCCGGGGGCGTCGGACATAAAGAAGCGGCCTCACCGCACTCGCGCCGATGAGTTAGCGATTCCACGCTACGACTTGAATACGATTCTTTCGACTCGCGACTACCGGCAGGATGCGCTGTGCGTGGTCGGGGTGTGGCTGCGCGGACATTCTGCGGATATGGAGTTGAATTCGATCGCCATGGCGCTGCAACGCCCGCAATTCACGCTATATCTCGGCCGCAAAGCTTGCCCGCCGGCCCTCCCGCTGTCGCCGAAGATCGTGGAGGCAGAGAATTTCAGGTCTGCGCTTGCGAAGGTGCGGCTGCCGGAGATCGACGAGCGCGACCGACTAGGGATTCCAGCCGAGCCGGTAATGGTCGCCTGGGAAGAAGGCGCAGATGCCGGCTGGCCCCAATCCTTCAGCGTGACGCGCAAGGACTCGCCTCGCTCGCGCCAACGCTGGCAGTTTGCCGACCGCACCGAGCGCGTAGCGCTGACCGCCGGGGCCGAGCCTTCCGACGAAGCCGAGGACGAGCGGGCGCCATGAATTACTTCACCCGGATTGAGCTCGATGAGCGGCATCCTGGAGCGCGCGAGGCCCTGGGACATGCGTTCGGAAGCGCGCGTAGTGACCATCAGTTTCTCTGGCGCTTCTTTCCCGCTGCCGATGGCAGTGCCCGCGACTTCCTCTTCCGCCGCTTCGATCCCGAGGGCGAGCGACAGCAGGCGTTGTTCTATTGCGTGTCACAGAGGCCGGCGGTCGCGCCGCATCCGGCGTGGCAGGTTCAGAGCCGGGAGTACGCGCCGCAGGTGGGTACCGGTGATCGCCTGCGATTCGATCTGCGCGTAAACCCTACGCAAGCTCGCGAACGCGATGGAAAGTCGAGGCGTGACGACGTTGTCATGCATGCCAAGAAGCGCATCATGGCCGAGCATGGGGCCACTCGTTGGGCCGACGTTCCTGAAGCTGGCCGGCCACCGCTGTACGAGCTGACCCATAAGTCGATTCGAGATTGGCTCGGCGACTCGTCCCGGCCCGGAATTGCCATCCGAAACGGGTTCCGCGTGTTGGACGACCTACGGGTGGATTCGTATCTACAACACCGTATACCCCGAGGTGGGCAGCGGGAGATCACTCTGTCGACAGTGGATCTTTCCGGCACGCTCGAAGTCGATGATCCGACGGCTTTCGCGTCGGCATTGCTCGGGGGAATCGGCCATGCGAAGGCGTTCGGATGTGGCCTGCTGCTGGTGCGCCGACCGTAACTGCTGTGCTGTTGCGGGAAGTAATATTCGAACATGTTGTCAAGGAAAGGAGTGCCCCATGAACTGGCGCGATCACATTGTTTCCGACCCTGAGATTCTGGTAGGCAAGCCAGTGGTAAAGGGCACGCGGCTGTCTGTGGATCTCATCCTCGACCGCCTTGCGGACGGCTGGACCTCGGAAGATCTATATCAGTCG
>JAWXBP010000353.1 GCA_034440135.1 Planctomycetia bacterium | reverse complement strand
TCAGTGTCACTGGTTTCGTCAACACCCAGCAACATGAAGCAGACCTGCCGTTGACTCAACTCATCCCCTCATTCCCCGGAATTGGGTGAAGAACCAAATATTCTGTCGCCATAGCCTGATACTGCCCATCACCGATGCGATCCTCGACCGGGCAGCCGATCTTTGGGGACTCGCGCACCGCCAGGGCGTTGCGCGCAACGACGCCGATCTGATCATCGCCGCCACGGCGCTCGAACACAGTCGAACGCTGGTGACAGGCAACGTCTCGCATTTCGAATGGATCGACGTGCTGACAATCCGCGACTGGCGAGAATCGTACATATAGTCCATGTACGGCCAGTGAAGCCAACCAACATCCTAAATCCGCGCCGGCTAGTTGCCTGACATGCAGGCGGCGTCGTCTCCCGTCAGGCAATTTGCCGGCGACCACTTGCGGCGTGCCGGAAAAAAATCGCCGCGCGGGTTGCCCGAGGTTCGTTGGAACGCCGCTATAGTAGTAGGGACATGCGTGTTCCCCGCCGCGTGCCGGATGGCGCCGGCGTGGTTTGGCGATGGTCGGCTACGCGAAATCTCAAGGGGGCGATATGACTCGGCAGATCGCGGGATCGGTGGGCAAGGGCGGGGTGAATCGGTTTGACGACGTGAAGGCGGTTCAATCGCTGTTGAATGCCAATCTCAGCCGGCTGATGCCTTTACAACGCTTGCCGGAGGATGGACGTTCCACGCCGGCCTTGATCGGCGCGATCGAGGAGTTTCAGCGCCGCGTGGCCAAATTCAATGTGGCCGACGGGCGAGTGGATCCCAACGGCCGGACCTTGGCCGCCTTGAATGCGAACGCCGCGCCGGGCGGACCGAATGGGAACGGCGCCCCAGGCGTGTTGAGCGGCGCCGCGGACCTGGAGACCGCGCTGGCGGAATTGAAGACAGAGGCCGCGAATTTCGGCGGCCGGTTCATTCAGGACGGCGCTGTCCGCCAGGGCTACATTCGGGAAACCGAGTTCGTGGCAAAAGTGATCCGTGAAGAGGTGCAACTGGGCCGGCTCACGCCCGCGCAGGGCGCGCAAGAAGCCAGTAAGATCCGTAACGCCATCATGGACGCGGCGCGCATCAACAGCAGCGATATCGGCCGGGCGCAGGCCGAGGCCCTGAAGGCGACGGGTAAGACGCTGCAGGAGTTGGAAGTCAAATATGCCAGCCAATTGTATAAGCGTGATTTCACGATGCTCTCCAAGTTGGAGAAGAACAAGGTCTGGCTGGAGATCGTCGATTCGTCAGGGCGACCTCGTCCGCAAGTCACCTTGCAGGCGGCGCGTTGGTCGAAGCTTGGTCGGGGATTGGTTTTCGTAAGTGCGGCGTTCGCGGTTTACAATGTCGCAACGGCCGAACAGCCGATGCGACAGGCGGCGAAAGAAAGTACGTCGCTCGGTGCGGGAATCCTAGGCGGCGCCGGGGGCGGTGCAGCGGCAGGCCTGCTCTGCGGACCTGGCGCCCCGGTCTGCGTTACGGTGGGCGTGTTCGTGGGAGGCGCCCTGGCGGCCTTTGGCGCCGACCTCACTTTCGAATGGCTGACGCCATAAACTGGCATGCATGAGATCCAATCCTTCGACGTGAAGCCGATCGCGGCGGCGACGCCGCGATCGTCGCTGACCTTCCAGGGACGCGCGACGGACTGCGAAGTCGATGGTTCCATACTGGAGCGCCAATACTCCGTCGGCGATCGTTACTTGCTGTTGCTGACCGAAGGCACGCCTCACGAGGAAGGCTTGCACCTTTACTTACTGACCTCGGAATTTCAGCTTTTGGATCAACTTGAACTGGGCGCGGCGTATGCGCCGGGAATCCTAAACAACGTCGCGTCCCCGGGGCCGCGCACGCTCATGTTCACTTTTTTCGCCGCGGAGACTTGGAAGTTGAAAGTGCTCGAATCACCACGCTGGGGCCTGAATTTGCCGTTCCGCCAGCCGATCCGGCGGCCGGTCGGATTGCCCAGCCGGCGTTGGCTCATGCTAGAGCGGCTCGACGACTGAAGGAGCCAAGCCCACGCTCATTGCCCAGGTTTTCCTTATCGAACTTCTCGCGACCATGGACGACCCCTACGACCTCCAACGCTTTGTCGACGCGCATGAGCAAGCGTACTCCAGCGCCATTGCCGAAATCCGCGCCGGGCGCAAGCGATCTCACTGGATGTGGTTTATCTTTCCACAATTCGCGGGGCTCGGCTCGAGCGCCATGTCCCAACGCTATGCGATCCGGAGCAGCCAAGAAGCGAAGGCCTACTTGCTGCACCCGCAACTGGGCGAACGACTGATCGCATGCGCCGAGTCGTTGCTGGCGCTTCACGGACTAACCTGCCAGCAGATTTTCGGCGCGCCGGACGACATGAAACTCCGTTCTTGCGCTACGCTTTTCGCGCAGGTCACCCCGGCCAACTCCGTGTTTGAGCAATTGCTCGACAAGTACTTCGGCGGAGCGCGCGACGAACAGACGTTGCAGCTGATGCGCAGCGACGCCCCGGCGGGCTAAACCGTCACACGAAGATTCTCACCCGATTCACCGACGCGTAAGC
>JAWXBP010000352.1 GCA_034440135.1 Planctomycetia bacterium | reverse complement strand
GCTGGCGGTCGTCGCTGCCGGTGGTGCGCCACTGACTTGTCGCAGCGAGCCAAGCCGGTCGCTCGCAACTAACCAGCCCAGTGAACTTCCGATAGCGATTGAAAGGATCAGGAAGGACTTTGATCTCATGCGGCACGCGTCACTTTCATCACGCGGTCGCGGCTTGTTCTGCTGAGCGCGACACGAAGAGCAGGTTACTCGGACTTCAATCCGTTCAATTGTATCTGGCCCGATAATCTTTGCCAGCTACCCGTTTGAACCGTTGGAATAGCAACCACCGTATAGGGTTGCAGCATCTCCGAGAAAAACACCCTACCCCAAGGCGATTCGGTCTGAACTCGGTCCGAAAACCGAAAATGTCCGGGAATTAACGCAAAAAAACCCTCCGACCGATTGATCGAAGGGCTTCTCGTTTTTGTTGAGTCGGGGCGAGAGGATTCGAACCTCCGACCCCCTGCTCCCAAAGCAGGTGCGCTAGCCAGGCTGCGCTACGCCCCGAGGTCGATCGGCGCCTTCCTACCGCGGCGGAAAGCCCGAGCCAACAATACTACCGCATCGCGGCTTGCGATTCAATTGGGGTGAGTGTATAAATGTATACTTACTGTCTCGTCGCTAATTTTTGTCACTGTTCCAGTCGCTGATTCGATCATTTTCTGGCTGGGGATATAATGACGTTATGACCACTCAACAGCTAAAAGCCTTGCATCAAGCTAGGCCGTTTCGCCCGTTCCTAGTTCATTTGGCGGACGGCACGTCGATTCCTGTCAAACACCCGGAATTGATGCTGGTGACGCAAGGTGGACGGACAGCCTTTGTCAATACGGAAGGGGATGAGACTTCCATCTTCGATTTACTGTTGGTCACGAAGCTCACCTATCACGACGAAGAAATGAAGCGTCCACGACGTCGATAGCATCGCATCGGTCCGCAGTCGCAGTGATTCCGTTACCCCGCCTGCCGCTGCGTCCCCTCGCCGCCGCGCAGCTGCGCGAACAGCCGCTCGAACTCTTCGTGCCCGCCGAAGTGAATGACGATCCGGCCGCGACCTCGGGCGTTGGAGATGATGTCCACTTTGGCGCCGAGCGCGCTGCGTAGCTCCTGTTCTAACGACGCCCGATGCGGCGTTCGGGTTCGCGTGCGTTTCGCCGCGGCGGTCGCTTTGGGAGATGCCGTCGCGTCTCCTTCGTTCGCCTCATGGATCGCCGTATTCACCAGGCTTTCGACGCTGCGCACGCTCAGTTGTTCGGCCTGAATGCGACGGCAGAAGTTGATTTGCTCGCGCTCTTCCAGTGGCAAGAGCGCCCGCGCGTGGCCGGGCGTGACCTCGCCGCGGCGCACGGCTTGTTGCACCTCGTCAGGAAGTTCGAGCAAGCGAATCAGGTTCGCCACAGTCGAGCGATCGAGCTGCAAGCGGCCGGCCAGGTCTTCCTGCGTGCAGCCGAACTTTTTCAGATAGCTCTGAAACGACGCCGCCTTTTCGATGGCGTTGAGATCTTTGCGCTGCAAGTTCTCGACGATCGCCAGCTCTGCCAGGCGCCGGTCGTCGAGTTCCAGGAGATGCACCGGGACGTCGGACAATCCGGCCTTGATCGACGCGCGCAAGCGGCGATCGCCGGCCACGAGTTGATAACGCTCACCAAGTCGGCGCACGACGATGGGCTGAATCAGCCCATGCTCGCGAATACTCTCGGCCAGCGAGTCAATCTCGGCCTGGTCGAAATCCTGCCGGGGTTGGTAGGGATTCGGGTCGATCTCGAACACGCTGACCCGCGCGGATTCCAGCGGCGCCGTGGCGATTTGCATGTCGCCTCCGTCCTCGTTGGGCAGCGCCAGCAGAGCTTCCAGGCCGCGTCCCAGTCGTCGTTCCTTGGCCATATCGCAATCCCTCCTTGAGTTCAGTTTTGCTCGAGCAACTCTCGACATAGTTCCGCGTAGGCGCGTGCCCCTCGCGAGCGGGGGGCGTGGTCGAGGACCGACTTCCCGTGGCTCGGGGCCTCGCAGACCCACGGATCCCGCGGAATTACCGTTTCGAACACGATTTCCCCGAAAAACTCCCGAACCTCTTCATCCACTTCACGCGTCAGTTCCAGCGTGTGATCGTACATGGTGAGGATAATGCCGCCAAAGGCCAGCCGATTGGGGTAGGCCTGGATGACGTCGCGGACCACCTGGATCATCTGCGCGAGCCCCTCCATGGCGTAGTACTCGCATTGGATCGGCATAATCACCTCAGTCGAGGCCGCCAAGGCCGTCCGCGTCAGCTTCCCCAGCGACGGCGGACAGTCCAGCAGGACATAGTCGTAGCCCGCGGCGCCGTTCACCAATTGTTGGCGTAGCTGCGTGGCGTGGGCCGGGTCGCCATGGGCCAGGGCCTCGATATCCTCGAAGTTCCGGCAGCCGGCGAGCAACTCAAGGCCAGGAGTTGCGGTCGGGACGATGGCCTCGACCAGCGGCGTATTGCGGACGAGGGGGTGGCGATTGAGCGGCTTGGCGCCCAATCCGCTCGTGGCGTTGCACTGCGGATCGAGATCAACCAGCAGTGTGTGCGCGCCGCTCTTGGCCAGGCCGACGGCCAGGTTAATGGCGGTCGTCGTCTTCCCGACGCCGCCTTTCTGATTCGCCACGCACAACACCCGCGCCACCTGGGGCACTCCCTTGCCCGGGATTGATTCGACGGCGGCAATTCTAAGTCAGCCGCCAAACCCGCGGAATGTCAGATTGGGCGTGCAGCGGGACGTTTCACGTGGAACCGCGAAAAACGCGAAATGGCGCGAAAGGGAGGATGGCAAGGATTTGTCCACGGAATACGCGGAAGGACACGGAAAGGGGACCGACGAACGGACGGCAGACGCGAACTCGCACAGCGCCCTGACGACAGAATTCAGTGTTCGGGAAACCTGCCCGAATTCCTTTTCCGCGTAATTCCGTGTGTACCGTGGACTTCTCTTCCGTCCTCCTTTTCGCGCCCTTTCGCGTTTTTCGCGGTTCCACGTGAAACGCGACGCTATTCCAGCGGGTTGATGACCAGGCCGCTGAGGAGTTTCGGGTAGAAGTACGTGCTTTTGGCGGGCATGCGTTCGGCGTGTTCGCTGATGGTTCGGACGTGGTCGACTGTCGCGGGCATGACCAGGGCGGCGAGGGGGAACTCACCGGATTCAAGGCTGGAGACGACTTCGTCGACCAGATGGACGTAGTGCGGCTTCGGCAGATCCTTCCCGTCCAGCAGGTTTTCGATCAGCAGCCGGTGCAGGATAGCGACGCCCAGGCCTTGCCAGTCCTCGCTGTGGTCAGCGGCGATTTCGGCCATTTTGGCCTCGCCGGCCGGCGTGATCTTCGCCACGACCCAGCGCTCGTCTTGTTGGGTGAACAGGCCGATCGTTCCCTGTTCGCCTTCGCTTTCGATGGAATCCCAAACACTTTGGGCCAGGTCGCACCCTTCGCCGGCCACACGGCAGGCGAAGGCGTCGCCGAGCTTGGCGATCAGGTCCGCCGACGACATGCTCGGCAAACCGCGGAACAGCCGGTGCGTCGGCAGCACGATCATGCCAGGGTCGCTCATCCCGACGCACATCATCAACACGAAGTTCGCGGGGTGATTCGACGGCAGCTCGCCGCCGGCGCTCAGCTCTTCGCGGTAGTTGCAGGCGGTCTCATAGCGGTGGTGGCCGTCGGCGATGAAGGTCGGCTTCGGGCCGACAGCCGCATTCAAAGCGGTGATGACCTTCTCGTCGTAGACCGGCCAAAGATGGTGTTCGACGCCCAAGTGGTCGGTCGCCGAAAGCGGCGCCTTGCCGACGATCGCTTGTTCGAGCAGGTTTTGAGCTTCGCTTTCCGAGTCGGGGTACAGGCCGAAGATCTGGCTCAGGTTCGCCTTGCAGGCCCGGGTCAGCAGCAGCCGGTCCAGCTTAGGGCCGGACATGGTTTCCTCGTGCGGGAAGATGTTCCCCTGTCCGAAACGCTGGAGCCGGATGCGGGCCATGAAGCCGCGACGGGTGAAGGTCTGCCCGCCGTAATCGAACTTCTGGTGATAGACATAGACGGCCGGATCGGACTCGGTGAACAGCACCCCTTCGCCACGCCAGTTCTTTAGAAACCGGGCAGCGCGGCTGTAACGATTTTGCGAGTCGTTATCGCCCGGCTCCTCGCGATTGAGGATCAGCCGGATCACATTGGCCGGATGCTGCTTGTACAACCGGTCCTGCAGCGCGGCGTCGATCACATCATAGGGGGGCGCGATCACATCGCTCAACGAGCCGACATGCCCTAAGTCGTAACGCACCCCCCGAAAGGCCTGAATCTCCGGCATATTCTCTCGCCTGCTTTCACGGTCCTGGAATTCGCAAATGAAGTGCCGTTATCGGACAAGCGAATTCAGTTGTCAAACGGCGCAGGGCGGCGAGGGCTGGAAGATGGCCAGCGACAGTCGAACCTGCTCTCCTGTCACTTTCGCGTTTTCGCCATTTCGCGCTTTCGCGATTCGCCAGCAACAAATCACTGGGGATCGCGAAAACGCGAAATGGCGAAAACGCGACAACATTCGGACGAAATAGGCACTGATACGTCACGAACTTCCAGTCGTGCATTTACAAAGGCACGCCAGCAAGCAGAGTATTCGTGATGAACGCAAAGCCGACCAAAGTCTGGACTGCCTATGAGGACGCAGCCTTCTTGATGGTTGGCGTTCTGTGCCAATCGTGCAAAACCGCGATTCGCGATGATCAACGTCCGACGCCGCTCTCCGTCCAATATCCAACAGAGGGATGGGCCGAAGCTCTCGGCAAGGCGTTGCGCGACGAGGGGTGGCTTATTGCGTACCGGCGTGGCGCAATGTTCGATATCAACACGACTTGTCCGGCGTGCGTTCATCAAGCGGCCACGGCGATCAGGCTTCCGCTTTACCGGCGCACGATAATCTGCCTGAAAGAAATGCGGCCTTGGCGCCATGCCTGGGTCCGCGTGGCGGCCTATCTCCTGCTCGCCTGCGTACTGCCAACTATCCCAGTCGGGCTCAATTTCGAATTGCTGCTTTGCAAAGTCATTGCCGTCGGAGCGGCGATCGGGGCAGCCATCGGCACGATTTGGAACCAGGCGTTTTACGCGGGCCTCGTCGGCGCGATGGCGGCCGTGCTCCTGATCCGCCTGCTACTCGCGGTTTTCCAGTGAGGGATTTCAACCGGTTGTGGCACGATCTCCCGACTGTGCCACGGTGCGTTCGCCGAATCTGGAGACCTTCGGTCGGCCCAGCGGCACGGTCGGGAGACCGTGCCACAACATGGAGTCCGGCCTACCGCTTGTGCCGGCCAATGCCATTAAAGGTACTGGATCTGGCCCTCCATTTCCGCGGGCTCCAGGCAGTCGTGTAGGAGGCAGACGAAGCTGACGAGTTCAGCTACGGTGTGGCGACCGGGCTTGTAGTAGGCAATGCCGGCGTGCTTAGTGCCGGTGTGATGAAGTTTCAGAAAATCGTCGTCCTGTGTGATGACGACGCGTCCCTCGCGAGGAGCAAACGCCAGGTGCTCTTTATCATTGGCTTCGAGCAATCCGACTTCGACCGGAACGGTGATATCGAAGCCCCGCCGCCGTAGGGCTCTACCTAAGCGCCCATCGGCCGACTCAACAAGGTGAAAGCGAATCACGCCGAGTTTCCTTACTCGCGAGTTTGGTCGCCAGCGGACCCGGCCCTGTCAACTTGCGAAACTCGTCAGCAAGGTCCTCTTCCTCTCGAAATTGACGCACGATTTCGTCGCGATGGGCAAAGCAGTATGCCAGCGCCGCATGGACTTGGGTCAAAGAGAGGTGGGGCAACGCCTCGACGATTTGGTCGGCGGTTTGCCCCTGGAGCTCGGCCAGGGCGTAAATGTCGAGCACCCGGACGCGCGTCGCGGCCAGAAAACTTCGCGACTGGCCACTGCGATTGGTGCGCTGCTCGATCATGGCTTCTAAGGGCGCCGTGCTCATGCTTCCATTCTACCACAATCCGCGGTGAAAGCCCGTAGGTTCCATCGCGCCCACCAGTCGCGAACAGCCCGCCAACTCGCTATAAAGACGGGTTAGGCACACTAGGCCCGGCGGCGGGTTTCATTGCGACGAGAACACCATGTCTATCACCGCGGAAGCGTTGCGCGAGTTGCATCGCATTCATACCCAGCTGGGCGACCTGCGCGAGCGGCTCGTGCGATTCCCCAAGCAGTTGCTAGCCCGGGAAGGGGCGGTGAAGCGGTTCGAGGAAACGCTCGTCAAGGCGCAGGCCGATTCGAAGGCGACCCGTGTGGCGGCCGATCAGAAGCAGTTGTCGCTCAAATCGGGCGAGGCCAAGATCGGCGAATTGCAGGTCAAGCTCAACGGTTGCAAGACGAATCGCGAATACCAGGCGCTGAAGGACCAGATCGCGGCCGATGAAATGGCCAACAGCGTGCTGGCCGATGAGATCATCGAGGGACTCGACAAGATCGAGGAAATGCAAAAGCTCGTCGTCGAGGCGCAGCAACACGTCACGCAGGCGAAAGAAGAACTGATCAAGACGCGGCTCGTGGTGGAGAACCAACAAACGTCGGTCCAGGCGGACGTCGTGCGGCTCGAGGCGGAGCTCGCCGCGGCGGAATCCAAATTGCCCGACGATTTCCGCGTGGCCTATCAACGCGTCGCTAACGTCAAAGGCTCCGATGCCATGGCCACGGTCGACGGCGAAACCTGCAGTGGCTGCAATCAACACATCACGCCGCAACGCATCAACGAACTGCGACTGCTGCGCGTCGTCGTCTGCACCTCCTGCGGCCGGCTACTGTACTTGCCGGAAGACACGAGGGTGGGGGGGAAGTGATGAGTGATGAGTGATGAGTGATGAGTGATGAGTGATGAGTGATGAGACTGACGTCACTCATCAAACTTCACTTCCTAAATCACCCGCCGCGGTTGCTCCTCAACCAATTCATACCGGCGGATCTTCCGATCGAGCGTGGAGCGTTCGATGCCCAGGATGTTCGACGTTTGGCTCTTGTTCCAATTGGTGGCGTTGAGCGTGGCCAGGATGTGGCGCCGTTCCATGTCCGCCAACGATAGCGGTTCGAAGCTCGTCGGCATCGCCAACGGTTGATCGTTCGTGTCGCCGGCGGTGGACAGCTTTGACAGCATCAGGTTGTCGATGTCGATCGATTGACCCTGGGACAGCACCACCGCCCGTTCGACGACGTTCTTCAACTCGCGCACGTTGCCGGGCCAGCGATATTCCATCATCTGGTCCATCGCCCGGGGCGTGAATCCGAGCAGCTTGCGGCCCGTTTCGGCGTTGAACTTCTGCAGGAAGAAGTAGGCCAATTCCGGGATGTCCTCGGGGCGCTTGCGCAACGCCGGAACGAAGACTTCCAGTACGCGGAGGCGGAAAAACAAGTCGCGGCGAAAACGGCCATCGCCGACGTCGTTTTCCAAGTCGCGATTCGTGGCCGCGATGACGCGGACGTCCACCTTCACCGGCTCGCTGCCGCCGACGCGCTCGAAGGGATGCCCTTCCAGCACGCGGAGGAACTTGGCCTGCGTCTGGGGACTCATCTCGCCGACTTCGTCGAGCATGATGGTCCCCTGGTGCGCGGCCTCGAACTTGCCGATCTTGCGCTCCGTGGCGCCCGTGAACGCGCCGCGTTCGTGGCCGAACAGCTCGCTTTCCAGCAAGCTTTCGCTCAGTGCCGCGCAGTTCACGCAGACGAATACGCCCTTCTTGCGCGGGCTGGAGAAATGTACCGCGCGGGCGACCAGCTCTTTGCCGACGCCGCTTTCGCCCCGGATCAGCACCGTGGCCTTGGTGGGTGCGGCGCGGGCGATTTCTTCGTTAATGCGACACATCAACACGCTGCGCCCGATGATTTCGCTTTGCACGCCAAGCCGTTCGCGAAGCTGGACGTTCTCGTCGCGAATCTGATTGAGATTCTCCGCGAGCTCCTGGCGGCGGCTCAGGTTGTGCAGCGCGACGGCCACCGTTTCCGCCACGGCCAGCGTGAATTCCAGGTCGTCGGGATCGGGAACCTTTTTGGCGTCGGTGGAATACAGGTGGATCAGCCCCAGCACTTTCTTGCCGCGGCGAATCGGCGCGCAGATCACGCTCGTGGCGTGGATTTCGCCTTTGCTGTCGCGGCTCGCAATGTTGCTGTCGCCCATCACGTTGCGAGCCAGGACCGCTTCGCCTTCGCGGATCACCGTGTTGGCCAGGAACTTCGAAATGCGGTAGTACGGCCGCTCGGTTTGCGATCGCGAGGCGACTAATTCGAGGTCTCCTTCGGCGATTTCTCCTTCAAAGCTGCGCCGCAACAGCATCACCGCGCCGGTATCGACCTGCGTGCTTTCGAATAAGCCCGAGAGCGCCTCGTTCGCTAACGAGACGGAGTCCGGGCATTTGGCGAGCTCGAACGCCAATCGGCAAAGCTTGGCCGCCGCCTTGCCGACGCGGGAAGCGCCTTCGTCGTTTTCGACCGGCTCCAGAAACCGCGTGCGCTCGCGGCGATGAGTGATCGTGTGCGGCTCATGTGCGGAGAGCACGCTGGCGTTGTCTTGATGACCGACGGTTTCCAGCGTCGCTTGGGCGTCGGCGGCCTTGGGGTCCCGCATACGGAACACGCCCGACGGGTCCTTGAAGGCCTGGCCCAGATCGTTGACAAACGCGATTTGCGTGCGGCCGATCCGCACGATATCGCCTGGCTTGAGGATGCGGTCGCCGCGAATGACTTCCTCGCCGACGGACGTGCCATTGCGGCTATCCAGGTCGCGGAGGATCCAGTTGTCCTCGGATTGGAAGACCTCGGCGTGGCAGCGGCTGCAGCGTTCGTCCTTGAGGATGATCTGATTCGTCGGCGCGCGCCCCAACGTCACCGTCTGCCCCGGGATCAACCGGAACACGTCGGTCCACTTGGACCCTTCGCGAATGACCAGATACACCAGCATATTGATTCAGCGGGCAGCGAACAACAAACACGCGGCGACGCGACGCGCAGAGGTGCGGAACGCGCCGCCCGGAGCCGGAAGACAAGCCTACAAGTGCTACGAATCGACAGTCAACTTCAATTATCCGTGACCGAGGGGGCGTTCGCAAGTGGATTCAGGAACAGCACTTCGGTTCGATCCGGTCGTAGCGAGGGAATCCGCCAGAAAAGCCCAGGGAAGGCCGCAATCGACGCCGCTATTTGCGAAAAAGCAGTGGAGGCCTTCCCTGGGTGGCGGAGCGAGTGCTGTCCACCCAGGGAAGGCCTCCGTTGATTTGTGCCGACGGATAGGCTGTTTTGGGCCTTCCCTGGGCTTTCGTTTTTGTTGCAAGTCCGCGAGGTCCTGACTAGGATAAAGTTTCACCGCAAAACCATTTAGCGCGCCGGGAACGAACCATTCCAGGGCCGCGTCCAAGTTCACGGGCTGGCGTTGCATCCAACGGAAAGAGGAGATTGGCCCATCATGACCGCCTATTTCGGTCGTTCGATTCGATTTGTAGCAGCGCTCACACTGTTGATGCTGTGGGCGCAAGACGCCGGCGCACAAGGTGGCGGTGGCGGCAACAATAACGGCGGCGGCATTGGCATCGTCAGCACCGGCGCTGTCGGTGGCGTGTCGATCGACGTCAACGGCGTGCTCAACAACGCCGAAGTTGATCAACTCACCGGCTTGCACGATGCTCGCGAAAAGGCGATGCAAGGCGTGTCAGACGACATGAAGCCGTTCAGCAAGCTGCGCAAGGTGTCGTTGCGAGGATTGCAAGCAGCGATTGCGGCTCAGCGCACCAAATCGCCGGACGCGCCGCTGTCGGATGACTTGCAACTGCTGGCCGGTTTACAACGCATTCAGTACGTATTTGTCTATCCGGACCAACAAGACATCGTGATCGCCGGTCCGGCCGAAGGTTGGAAGATCGACGACGCCGGCTACATCGTCGGTGAAACGACGGGCAAGGCCGTGATGCGGTTGGAAGACTTCGCCGTGGCGATGCGCACCGGGCGTTCGGCAGCAAATGGCGGGCTGAGTTGCTCGATCGACCCGACCGCAGACGGAATGCGGAATCTGCAGCAATTTGTCGCAGGCATCTCGGCCGGCGCGGACATCAACGCATCGGTCGCCGGTATCGAAGAGAGTTTGGGCCCGCAAGTCGTGAGCGTGAACGGCATCGATCCGACGACCCCCTTCGCGCACATTTTGGTGGCCGCGGACTATCGCATGAAGCGGCTGGCGATGGGCTTTGAAGCGTCGCCTGTGCAGGGACTGCCGAACTACCTGCAAATGATCAAGGCCGGCAGCCGCGGCGTGCAAAACATGACGCCGCGCTGGTGGCTGGCGCCAAACTACGATCCGCTCTTGAAGGACAACGACGGCCTGGCGTGGGAACTGCGCGGCGCCGGCGTGAAGGCCATGACCGAGGACGATTTCTTCGCCGCCGACGGCTCGCGCACGCACACCGGCAAGGCCAGCGCCATGGCGCAAAAGTGGTCGGACAATATGACCAAAGCCTACGACAAACTTTCGGTCGCCGATCCCATCTTCGCCGAACTGCGGAACGTGATGGACATGGCCGTGGCCGCCGCGTTGATCTCCAAGGAGCAATTGGCCGAAAAATCGAACTGCTCGCTGGACGTGCTACTCGACACGAACGCCGTGCGAGTGCCGCAATTGAACGCCCCGAAGCAAGTGCCGACGCAAGCCAACTTCGTCAAAAAGGGCGGCAATTTCGTCATCAGCGCTTCGGGCGGAGTGCAGATCAATTCCTGGCTCATCGCCAACGAGAACAAGGTCAGCGAAGAAATGGCCCCAGCCCGCGATGACGCCGCCAAGGCCCGTCAAAACAACTGGTGGTGGGACTGATTTCAGCATTGAGCATATGATCCACCTGGCCGCGGGATGTTTCTCCCGCGGCCTTTTTATTGCGCAAAGCTGTCGGTCAGGCACCCCGCTCGAAGGCGAAATACCCTGCCCAACAATCGGCTGCGGCAACATCCCTAGTCGATGCCAGTAAATTGCCTGACGGGAAAACGCGTCGACCTGTCAGGCAATTTGCTGGCAGGGATTTGGGATGTAGATTGAAGTCAACCCGGCGCGACGTGTCTTGGCTTCGACGTGGATGCCTGACGTACGAGACGGGCCGCCAGATGAGTGCTCCGAAGTGCGTCTGTCAGCGAAGCATTTGTTCGTCGTAGTCGGGCGAACGCAGGTCGACAGCGCGGATGAGCGGAATGGCAACAGCCAGGGCAGGAAAGTAGCGGTCGATGTATTCTGCCACGGCGCATTGGGCGATCGTTTCGTGCGGCGGCAGCGAAGATTTTAACAGCACCAATTCATCTGCGTTGACGGCGCCGGACACCCAAGCGGCGATGCTGTCACTGGTGACGTTCCAGGAGTGCGGCAACGGTTGGCCGAACCGCGATTGTTCCGCGTCCGAGAGCGCTGGCCAGGCTTGTAACGCCAAAAGCCCTGGCAATAGCGTTCGATCACGCACCGCGTCGAGCCGCGTTAGACTGAGAGCGTCGGGCCACAGCGTCTCTGCCAATTGCGCGTTGAGCTGCATCGCCTGAATCGCGAGCCGGTGCGCCGCGTCATTGCCCAGGCCATGAACGCGATCCGCATCGCGTATCCAATCCGCCGCGTGGCCGCCGCCGACGACCAACACGTCGACGGCCGTCGCTTGCTTCGCGCGCCAAGTGTGCAATGCATCGCGCAGGCCGGGCCAGTCGAGCAGGCTACCACCGAGCTTGATCACGCGCACATATTTCGACACGGGCGGCGCCTTCTACCAGTTCAATTCACGGGCCAAAATGGCCAGTGCAAACGCCGGCGCAACGCGCGACGCCGCGGGGCCGAGTTGTTCGTGGAGTGACACGACCGAGGCGTCGCTACGCAGTTTTTGCACCACGGCGCGGGCCAGGAATTCCCCTTGCCCGGAAATCACGATCGCTTTCGGCGGCGAGCCCAGGCGACGGATCAATCCGTGCAGCGCGACGCCGATCTTCGCTTGCTGCGCGATGGCGATGGCTTTCGCGGCCGCGAGCGCATCGTCGTCGTCGAACAGCGTGCGATCCGAGCAGATGCTGCGTGCCAGCCGATCGCGCGCGAATGTCTTGGTCGCAGGGCGGCCGTCAGCCGTGGCGATACATTCAGAGTCTTCCGGCAAGTCGCCCAGAATTCGATACGCGTCACCGGCCGTAGCGAAGAACTCCTGCGCGGTCGGGCATTGCCCGCCACGATAGGGAACTGCGCCGGCGATCGCGCAAACCGGGCTGCGTTCGACGCCGGTATACACCAGTTCGCCGCACATCATTCGTTCCGAATCGGTCCAACCGCTCGGACAGGGAATGCCGTCCCGTAGCGGCACGACGTCGGTGGTCGTGGAACCGATATCGATCAGCAGCCCCGCGCCCTGGGCCGCATAGCGACCGGCAAACCGCGCCAAAACGTGCCAATTCGAGGCCGCTGCAGCCAGCGGTTTGTCGCAAGCCTCCTCGGTGGAAACAATCGTCCCGTCGGTGCGATAGATTTGCAGCGTTGGTTCCGGAAATGCTTGCTCCAACGCCGCGCAAATGTGCGCCACGCCTTCCGCCTTCGTGGAAAAACAATCGGCGAGCTCGCCCGTCATGGTCGCGAACACGCGGCCCACAGCCGGCGCGGCGGCGGTCAATTCCGTCAGCGCCGCCGTCAGGTCTTGGGGGCGTTTCCAAAGCTCAAACGGCATGGAGCGTGAATACTGCGCACCATCGGACGCCTTCAACGCTGCGCCTCCGACATCGATGCCTAGAACGGTCATTGGCAAGCCTTTGCTAAGTACTGCACCTCGCCATCCGGCGAAAACCGAATCGCGGAATCGTCGAATTCCAACTGCGGCGCGCGGCCTTGAGCGACGTCGAGCATCGCTCGGATGAGATTTCCACGACAAATTGCACGCAACCCAACGTAGGAAGTCGTGATCCGCGGATTGACTTCAATCACGAAATCCTCGCCGCCTTCCGGATCGCCGCCGAGGACCAGGTCGATGCCAATGTAGCCGACGACATCGTCGAGGGCAGCAACGGCCGCGAGCGCCAGTCGATGGGCGCGCACTTGCAGCGGTGGGGGTAACGGAGCGCCGCCGCCGAGATATTGGAATTGTCCGTCCGAAGAAATCAGTTGCACGCAGCCAGGCAGTGAAAATGGTTCCCCCTTGCCACACAGGACCGCGATACTGGCGGCCAGGCCGGGGCAATGCTCTTCGAGACGCCAGCTTGAAAAGGCAAATTGACTTCGCGCGTCAACCTGTTCCGGGTCCTCAATGAGTTCCACGCCGAGCGAGCCTGCGCCGTCGACGGGTTTCAGTACGCACGGATATCGGACATCGCGCGGCAACGGTTCGTCGCGCGCGATACGGCGTCCTTGCGGCGTTGGCGCCTGGTGTTGAATGAGGTGCTCCGCCATCCGGTGCTTATCGGCCGCGAGGGCAATCAAGTCAGCCGCAGGCCCAAGTAGCTTCCCGCCACAGGCGACGACGCGTCGAGCGAGTCGTTCCAGCTTCCCGTCGAACTCCGGCGCGATAAGCAGCGTCCAATCAGCCGAACTGGCGAGGCGATCAAATTCGCCGTCATGTCGAGCTGAGGATGCGATACTCGCAACACTCGCGCCGTGAATTTCAGTCGGTGGAAAACGCCGTTCGTTCACCGATAAGAGCGACACGCCGGGTAACAGCGCGATGTCTTCCTCGACGGCGCGGCGCATGGCCAGTCCCTCGTCCGCCAGGGATTTGGGAATGGCGTCGAACGGTTGATCCAGGAATCCGCCGCCCGTGACGAACTCGTAGAAGAAAACTCTCAATCCCGCCTCGTGTTGCGCAACTTGTTGGCCCACAGCAGGATACATCCAGGCGGCCAGCTTGGTAAGCCCGGGGCATTCGACGCGGCTTACGGCTTGAGATATGATGCTCGGCTTATGCAGACCGCCCACGGCTGGACGTTCACGGGTTCCGAACAGCGCAAGCAAAGCGGTGGTGCGCAGAGCATCGGACGTCGTCCAGAGATTGCGGCCGTCATGCTGAACTCCGCTTTCCACCGCCACATCCATGAACTCTGATTCCTCGTCCGTTCCGGGCGCCGCGAGCGCTGAAACCGGTACGGAGTCCGCTCCCCTTCCTGCAACTCACGACGGCCACGCGTCAAGCGGCGGCGCGCCGTCGACGGCGCCGCACGAAACGCATCAACACCATCAGACGTTCTGGCTCTGGGTGATGTGCCTGACGGGCGTCGACTATTTCAGCACGCTCGGCTATCAACCGTCGATCGCGTTCGAGGCCGCGGGCATTCTGGCGCCGTTGGCGACGATCGTGCTCGTGCTCGTCACGTTGTTCGGCGCGCTGCCGGTGTACTCGCACGTCGCAAAGTGTTCGCCGCACGGGCAAGGCTCCATCGCCATGCTGGAACGGCTCGTTCGCGGCTGGACGGGCAAGGTGATGGTGCTGGTGCTGCTCGGTTTTGCGGCCACGGATTTTGTCATTACGAAGACGCTCAGCGCCGCCGACGCCGCCGAGCACTTGTTGAAGAATCCTATGTGGCATCAGTTGCCCGAGTGGGTGCATGCTTATTCCGAAGATCATCAGCGCGTGTTCATAACGATGGGCCTGCTGGTGTTTCTCGGCGCAAGTTTCATGCGCGGGTTCCGTGAAGTGATCGGCATGGCCGTCGTGATTGTAGTCATCTATCTGACATTGAACGTGATCGTCATCACGAGCGGTTTGTATCAATTGGCGACGCATCCCGATTTGCTGTCGAACTGGTCGAACGACATCGCAGACGGAAGGTGGCACATTGAGGACCCGATCCTCGCTCCGGGCGGGTACTGGATACTGATCGCCTCAGCGCTGTTATATTTCCCGAAGTTGGCGCTCGGTTTGAGCGGTTTCGAAACCGGCGTGGCCGTGATGCCGCTCGTACAAGGCGAACCAGGCGATACGCACGCGGCGCCGACGGGCCGCATTCGCAACACGCGCAAGTTGCTGGTGTCGGCGGCCGTGATCATGTCCGTCGCGCTGATCGGGTCGTCATGGATCGTCGCCACGTTAATCGAGCCGGCGGAATTGCTGCCGGCCCCGGGCGGCGTCGGCGAAGGCGGAGAGGCCGCGAATCGCGCGCTAGCGTATCTCGCCCACGGCGGCGGCAAGGCCGGCATTGGGCCCATCAATCCACTCTTCGGCGAAGGCTTCGGCACGCTGTACGACGTGATGACCGTGGTGATTCTCTGGTTCGCCGGGGCGAGCGCCATGGCCGGATTGCTGAACCTGGTGCCACAATACCTGCCTCGCTACGGCATGGCGCCGGAGTGGGCCCGCGCGGTGCGGCCGCTCGTGTTTCTGTTCACGGCGATCAATCTGTTCGTGACTTGGGTCTTCGACGCGGACGTGATCGCCCAAGGCGGCGCCTACGCGACCGGCGTGCTCGTGCTGATGTCGAGCGCCGGCGTGGCGTCGGTGATCGATCGCTATCGCCATTCGGAGCGACAGGGCTGGGCGCGGCGCGTCCCGTGGGGCTTCCTGGTGATCACGATCATCTTCCTGTACACCACCGCGGCCAACATGCTGGAACGCCCGGACGGCATCAAAATCGCCAGTTGCTTTATCGGCGCGATCGTCGTGTCATCGTTCGTATCGCGCGTTTCACGCAGCACGGAATTGCGGTTCCGCGGCTTCGAGTACAAAGACGCCGAGACCAAGTTCCTCTGGGACAGTCTCAAGCATCTGGAGTTCCCCGTATTGGTGCCGCATCGGCCCGGCCGGCGCGAGCTCGATAACAAAGAAGAGAGCATTCGCGAGCGGCATCGCTTGCCGCCGGAAGTGCCGATCGTGTTTATCGAAGCGGAAGTCGGCGACACCAGTGAGTTCCTGCAAGTCCCGCTGATGGAAATTCGCCAAGAGGAAGGGCGGTTCGTGATCGGTATTACACGTTGTGCGTCGATCGCCCATGTGATTGCCGCCATCGCGCTGGAGCTTTCCAAGGTCGGCACGCCGCCGGAGATTCACTTCGGCTGGTCGGATGAAAGCCCGCTGGCCGCCAGCGCCAGCTTCTTTCTCTTCGGCGCGGGGAATGTACCTTGGATGGTGCGCGAATTACTCTGTCAGGAACAGCCCGACGGAAATCGACGGCCGCGAGTTATCGTGGGATAATTCAAACTCGACAACGCCTTCCATTGTGGAGTTCCTCGATGCTTACTTCGCTCCGCGCCTCTCGTATCTGGGTGACGGTCGGTCTGTTGTGCGCCGTTTCCTTGGCCGCCGCGCAAGATCAGCGCGGCCGTGACGTGCCGCCAAAGGACGGCGACGACGCAAAGCCGCGGCTCGCGGTGACCATCGAGGGGGACCTCGACGAGAAGCTAATTCCGGTCGCCGGCGAGCTTACGGCGCATTTCTTCGAATGCTATCCCAAGCTCCTGGAGCGGCTGGAAAACCCCGACAAGCGCGCACCGCGCGAAGTGCGCATCGTGTTCGAATCGCGGATGCGCGTCCCTGCGTACGCACGCGGCAACGAAGTGACCGTCAGCGCGCGTTGGCTGCACGAGCATCCGGACGATATCGGCATGTTGGCGCACGAGCTTACGCACATCGTGCAGGCCTATCCGAACGGCGAGCCCGGTTGGTTCACAGAAGGCTTAGCCGACTACACGCGGCTGCTTTACGGGCCCAAGGAACAGCCCAACTGGTCGCTGCCGGAGAAGCTCACCGCAGAGCAGAGCTATACGGACTCTTATCGCACGACCGCGAGGTTTTTTCAGTGGCTCGACGAAAAACACCCCGGCGTCCTCGATCAACTCCATCGCAAGATGCAGCGCGAGGAGTTCAAGGTCGAGGACTTCACCGAACTCACCGGCAAGTCAGTCGACGACTTGTGGAAAGAATGCGTCGCCGAGTTGAACGCGAAATAGTGGACTTAGTCTCCCCTAGCTTGCGCGTCGGGCCAGTTTCGTTTAGAAAATGCCCAGCTGATCGCGCGCGTCTTCCGTCATCCGGTCCGGCGTCCACGGCGGCAGCATCACGAGCTTGACCGCGACCTCGCCGACCCCTTCCATGCGTCCCAACACGTCTTTCGAATTCTGAATGATCTGCGGCCCCGCCGGGCAGGCCGGGCTGGTGAGCGTCATCTCGATTTCGACGTTGGTCTTTTCGTCGGCTTCGTTCAACGTCACGACATAGACCAAGCCCAGGTCGACCACGTTGACAAACAACTCCGGATCGACGACCTGCTTTAGGGACTCGCGAACGGATTCTTCCGAGATGGGCATGGTTTCACCAGGGGCAGTTACGAGGATTCACTACCGTGAGCACGGAGGGGGTGAGAATGACGAATTTCTAAATTCGATTGACGAAAGAAATCCGAATGTCGAATGTCTGAAGGCTTGGTACATCGCGCCGCTCAATTAGTCATTCGAGCTTCGACATTCATTCGTCATTCCCCTCTCCGTGTTCTCCGTGGTGAATCCTCTTATAGGTCGTTGATTCTCACAAACACTTCGCCGTTGTCCACCTTCACTTCGTGCGATCGCGTTGGATGCGTGGCTGGCATCGTCAATGCCGCGCCGGTGCGGATGTCGAATTTGGCCCCGTGCCGAGGGCAGGCGATGGTGTGATCGTCGATCGCGCCCTCGCTCAGCGGCCCGCCGTCGTGCGTGCAGACGTCGTCGAGCGCGAAGAACTCCCCGCCGACGTGCAATAGCACGATGAGTTGTTCGTCGACCTCGACCAATTCACGGCCGGGATCGGGAACGGAAGCGGCGGTGGCGACACGGACGAAAGAAGGCATAATCAAACTAGGACGTATTGGATTTCGGAGCGGAATCGAACATCGTCGGCTTTCGCTCCGCGAAAGCAAATCCTTTCGCGGAGCGAAAGGAAACTGTGTTAACCGATTTCTCGCACGCGGCGGTCGATCGCGGTCGCGAGCGCTTCGCGGACGCTGTCGATCGTGATCCGATCGAAGACTTGTTGGAAGAAGCCGGAAACGATCAATCGGGCCGCTTCTTTGCGCGACAGGCCGCGGGCTTGGGCGTAAAAGAGTTGCTCGTCGTCGACGCGGCCAGCCGTGGCGCCGTGCGTGCAGCGGACGTCGTCGGCTTCGATTTCCAGGCCGGGAATGGAGTCCGCTCGCGCGGCGTCCGAGAGCATCAGGTTATCGTCGCGCTGGTAGGCGTCGGTCTTTTGCGCCGCCTTGTCGACCTTGATCATTCCGCGCCACACCAATCGCGAAGCGTCTTGAAGCCCGCCTTTGTAGAGCAGATCGCTCCGACAGCTCGGCGCCTGATGGTGTTGCAGCGTATTGTAAGTGAGATGCTGTTTGCCTTCGGTGAACATCACGCCGTTCACCTGCACGTTCGCGCCGGCGCCCACGAGTTCGACGTGCTGGCTGACCTGCGCGAGGCGACTGCCGAGCGCGCCGATCGTCCATTGCAGCGTGGCGTCCCGTCCGACCTGACCGCGCTGATGCGCGAAATGCCAGGTGCCGCGTCCCCAGTTCTGTAAGTTGACGTAACGCAGATTCGCGCCAGCGCCGACGTAGAGTTCGATCGCACCGCAATGCAGCGCGGAGCCCTCATCGCCGGCGGTTTCGGACAGCAGCGTCGCCTCCGCGCCGTCTTCGAGCACGACCAGCGTGTAACCGAGATCGACGCCGCCAGCCGTCATCGCCGAGTGAATGTGCAGCGGTTGTTCGATCGCCACGCCCCGCGGCACGTACAGCAGCGTGCCCGCCGACCAGGCTGCAGCCTGGAGCGCGGCGAGCTTATCGGTCTGCGAAGGAATCGCGCGCTGCGTCAGGAGCGGGCGGACCAACGACTCATGCGAAGCGGCCAACTCGGAGAGTGATCCGAACAGCACGCCGCGCTTCGCCAACGCGTCAGCGAGCGAGGTGTGAACGAGTTGTCCGTCGAGCGAGGCGGTGCGTCCGCCCAGTTCCACGCCTTCGGCCAAGAGCGCCGGATGCGTACTCGGTCCGGCAACGTCGGTCGGGAAGCCGAAGTTATCCAGCCGCAGCAAGCGAATGTCGGTGCGCAACCATTCTTCTTGCCGCCGCTCGGGCATCGGCAATTGTTGAAACGTCTTCCACGCCGCGCGCCGCAGATCCGTCAGCCAATCCGGCTCCTGCCGCGCAGCCAGAAACGCGTCGAATGCCTGCTCAGTAAAACCCTTCTTTTCCGCCACCGCCGTCGTCATCGATCACCATCGTGTGTACTGGTTAAAGCGAAATGATGAATGATGAATGCAGAATGCTCAAAAATTAATTCGTCATTCGACGTCCATCGTTTCGTCCTACCCGACCGAGCCTTCCATTTGGAGTTCGATCAGGCGGTTCATTTCGACCGCGTATTCCATCGGCAACTCTTTCACCAGCGGCTCGATGAAGCCGGCGACGATCATCGTGCTGGCTTCGGCTTCGCTGAGGCCGCGACTGGTGAGGTAGAACAACTGCTCTTCGCCGATTCGCGAGACGCTCGCTTCGTGGCCGATCGAGACGTCCTGTTCTTCGACCTCGATGTACGGGTACGTATCGCTGCGGCTTTGGGGGTCGAGGATCAAGGCGTCGCACACGACGTTCGACTTGACCTTCTTGGCCCCCTTCTCGACTTTGACCAATCCGCGGTAGCTGGAGCGCCCGCCGTTCTTGGAAATGGACTTCGAGATGATTTGACTCGACGTGTGCGGCGCACAATGCACGACCTTCGCGCCGGCGTCTTGATGTTGTCCGTTCGAGGCGAAGGCGATCGACAGGATTTCTCCCCGCGCGCCCGGCTCCATCATGTAGACCGACGGGTACTTCATCGTCAGCTTGGAGCCGAGGTTGCCGTCGATCCATTCCATCGTGGCGGCCTCGTAGGCCATGGCCCGCTTGGTCACCAGGTTGTAGATGTTGTTGGCCCAGTTCTGGATCGTCGTGTAACGGCACCGGGCGTGTTTCTTGACGACGATTTCCACGACCGCCGAGTGCAGGCTTTCGCTGGAATACATCGGCGCGGTGCAACCTTCGACGTAGTGAATCTGCGCCCCTTCGTCGACGATGATCAGCGTCCGCTCGAATTGCCCCATGTTCTCCGCGTTGATGCGGAAATAGGCTTGCAACGGGAAGTCGATGTGAACTCCCTTGGGGACGTAAATGAACGAACCGCCCGACCAGACCGCGGAGTTGAGCGCCGCGAGCTTGTTGTCCGCGGGCGGAATGATGCTCGCGAAATACTCGCGGACCAATTCCGGATGCTCGCGAATCGCGCTGTCCGTGTCGGTGAAAAGCACGCCCTGCTTGGCGAGATCTTCGCGGAGCGAACCGTAAACGACTTCGCTTTCGTATTGCGCCTTCACGCCGGCGAGGAACTTCTTCTCCGCCTCGGGAATGCCGAGCCGGTCGAAGGTCTTCTTGATGTCCTCGGGCACGTCGTCCCAGGTGCGCCCTTGGCGGTCGGACGGCTTGATGTAATAGAAGATGTCCTGGAAGTCGAGGTCGATCTTGCCGCCCCACTTGGGCGTCGGCTTGGAGTTGTAGATTTCCAGGCTCTTGAGCCGGAAGTCGCGCATCCAATCCGGCTCATTCTTCATGTCGGAAATCTGGCGCACGATCTCCGCGTCGAGCCCTTTGCGGCTCTTGAAGACGTAGTTCTCTTCGTTGCGGAAGTCGTACTTGTTGATCTCGACCGCGCCGACATCAAACGCTTCCGTCTTCAAATCAGTAGCCATAGGAATATCTCAATCACGTAGGTCAGGCTTTCCAGCCTGACGCAACAGAATCATGCGCCGTTCGTGATACCGTCAGGCTGGAAAGCCTGACCTACTTACCCGACGGCTTGGAGTTTCTTGCCGTCGCGTTGCATCGCGGCTTCTTCGGCCGCCGCTTCGGGATAGGCCGCCCGGATGCGGTCGTAGCCGCGTTGGTGCAACTCCGCGGCCAGTTCAGGTCCGCCGGTCTCCACAATGCGGCCGCCCAGCATCACGTGCGTGTAGTCGGGCGTGTTGTGTTCGAGCAGTTTGTCGTGATGCGTGATGATCAGGATGCCCATCTCGGCGCCACCGATCTCGGCGATGCTCTGGCTCGCCAAGCGCACGGCGTCGACGTCCAGGCCACTGTCGGTCTCGTCGAGGATCGCGAATTTGGGTCGCAACATGGCCATTTGCAGGATCTCGGCGCGCTTCATCTCGCCGCCGGAGAAACCGTCGTTGACATAACGCCGCGCGAACTCAGGATCGATCCGCAGTTGTTCCATTTTTTCTTTAAGTTCCTTGCGGAACTCGCGCATCGGAATCAGCTCTTCGCCTTCTTTGCGATCGGGGCGACGAACATTGGTCGTCGCGTGACGCAAGAAGTCGGAGACCTTGACGCCGGGAATGGACATCGGCCGCTGGAACGCCAAGAACACGCCGGCTTTGGCGCGATCGTTCGGCTCCATCGCCAGCAAGTCTTGCCCGTTGAGCGTGATGCTGCCGGACGTGATCTCGTAGCCCGGGTGGCCCATGATGGCATAGCCGAGCGTGCTCTTGCCGGAGCCGTTCGGGCCCATCAGAGCGTGAGTTTCGCCGCGGCGAAGCTCCAGATTGACGCCGCGCAGAATCGGCTTGTCGGCGACGGAAACATGCAGATCGGTAATTTTCAGTGATTCAGTCATTTGCCTGGCAAGTTACGGCCACAAGGGCCAATGCTGGGTAGAAGGAAAACGGAACACGTGGGACGCCCACTATCTCCACCTCCACCTATCCCGTGATTTTCTGATGATCGAACACCGGCTGCCGTTCTTCGACAGCCACGTAACCGGAATGATGGGGCAGCGGTAACTCGTCCGGCAGTTGGTCGCCGTTTTGCCCGATCGAGCTGAACCAGTGCATCGCGCCGTCGCCGGTGCGCGATTTCGAGACCTTGTGTCCCTTGATTTTGTCTTGAATCCGCATCAGGCCTTCGAGCAACGATTCCGGACGCGGCGGGCAGCCCGGCACGTAAACGTCCACCGGCACCACCAGGTCAACGCCTTTGACGACGTGGTAGCCATACTTGAAATACGGTCCGCCGCCGACGGTGCAGGCGCCCATCGCGATCACGAATTTCGGATCCGGCATCAGGTTGTACAAACGACGCACGCGGCTGGCCATTTTGTACGTCACCGTGCCGGCCACGATCATCAAATCCGCTTGACGCGGCGTCGCCCGAAAGGCGCCCGCCCCGAAGCGGTCCAAGTCGAAGCGGCCCGCTCCGGCGGCCATCATTTCGATGGCACAACACGCCAGGCCGAACGTCATCGGCCAGATGCTTGATTGCTTGGCCCAGTTAATCGCCTGCTCGACGGTCGTCGTAATGACGTTTTCCTCGAAGCGGCCTTCAATCCATGGTCGGGTCATGATTCGCCTTTTCCGCGTCAACTCGCCTGAAATTCGCAACATGCCTGGCCGTCGAGGCGGCAGCCGCTCAGGCGAACCTGCTCCCCGAGCAACTCGGTGAACAGCATCCGTTCCATTGCGCACACGCCTCGGTCCTTATCCGCCAGGACAGGGTACGGGCAATCGAGCACGGTCAACACCGGCAGGTTTCCCGCGGCATTGACCTCCAACTCCACCCCCCGCAGCCCAAACACCCGTTTTACCGACTGCATCCGTTCCAACAAGGTCCCGCCCTGGATTTCGCGCTCGTAAAGCCGCGCCAGGTTTCGCGCGAGCCGCTGCAGCAAACCACGTCGGACCTCGCTATCGGGGACCGCCCGAATCTCCTCCCAAAGCACGCCAGCCAGGTCGCCAAAGTTGTCGCCGGCCTGGTGTCTTCCCTTTTCGGTGATTCGATAGCAATGTCCCGGCCGACCCCGTTCGCGCTTTTGCACTTCGCGATCGACCAGACCCAGCGACATCAGCCGGGTCAATCGCTGTCGCACGGCCGTGGCGGTGACGCCGGTCGTCCGAACCAGGTCCAAAATGCCCTGCGGCCCCCTCCGACGGAGGAGGTCAAGCATTTGGTCGTCTGATGTTTCCACCGTGCCCATATCACTCATTCCTTATCAGAAATGATACCGGCCGCCAAGTTTTTGACAACCATGTATGTCAAAAATAGGCCGCCGCCGAGTAATTGTTGCATGCAAGTCACATTGTCCGTTCGCAAGTCGCATTGTGACAATAACTTGCAACAATTTGCGGGTTGCCGCAAATTGCGGCGACATCGGTCGGCGGCAAAAGCTATGTTTGCAGTAGTCTTTTTGACTCCTAGGGCCACCTGCGCCTTCTGCCCCCAATCGCTCATCACCGCGTCACGCGTGCCGCCCGGCGTCGATCACCGATCGTCGCAACTCGGAAGGGGTGTTTCCGCGCGCGATCACGGCCGTCGGAGCTACCCCAGGCATTCGTTTCCCAGCGGCTGTTAACTGTGAGGCGTAGTCATGCAAACTAAAACCGCACGTTCGCCTTGGTTCCTGATGACCAAAGCGCTCCTCGGCACTTCGACGCCGCTCCGAGCGGCGAGCGCTTCCGGCGAAACCACCGGTTGGCATCATTTCGGCGTCGAAATCGCGCAGCAGATACGGCGCTACCTAGCTGAATTCTACGAAGTGCCGCCGGCGGACACGATCCAGTCCGATGAATTGGCGCCGTTGGTCGCGGAATTTCAGCGTTTGGCCCATGTCGAGTATGCCGGCGCTTTGGCTTGGGTCGAGCAACACCTGCCGACGGTATTGGACGGCGCAGACGACAAGCAGCTCAAGGATTTTGCGGCCGGCCTCCGCGCCGGCGCTGTGAAATAGTTGGTAGACTGCTCGCTGTTGGTGGCCAACCACGGAGGAGCCATGGCGACGATCGCCCCTTGCCCGCATTGCCGGCAGTGGATCACCCTGCCGATCGACGCGATCCCGGATCAGCGGTTTCAGTGCCCGCTCTGCGTAGAGGAATTCGCCGTCGCGGAAGCCTTGGCGGCGCGCGACGAAGTTCCGTCCGCAACGCCAGCCGAATCAGCGCCGCAATCAACGCCCGGCAAGAGTCTGCAAGTCGAATTCGTGCAGAACGTCGAGCAACTGCGCCAAGCGCCATCGATGGCCGCGCTTCAGCGCCGCACGCGGAAATCGAACTGGCTGGGACAGTTGATCGGCATCATCGGCGGCGGCGTGATCGGGCTGACGATCGGCTACGTCATCCTGTTGAAGCTGCGTGGGCCCGAAGTGGATTTTCTGCACGTCGCACCGCGATTACCGGCCTGGGCCA
This sequence comes from Planctomycetia bacterium, assembly GCA_034440135.1. NCBI lineage: Bacteria > Pseudomonadati > Planctomycetota > Planctomycetia > Planctomycetia bacterium. The sequence goes on along the minus strand of JAWXBP010000352.1, from coordinate 7,704 downwards.
GCGAACTACTCTCATTGCCGAACGATGCCGCGGAACCGCTGCCGGATGAGGACAGTTCCGCTGGCGAGTCGAGTCCCTGAACAAACTACGAGATATCGCCGTGTCTGAGTCTGTTCCCGCCGGCCCGCCGCCGATTCCTGATCCCCAATCCGCCGAGGGGGACGCCTGGCAGCGCTACCTGCTGTACACGCTGTCGATTCCCGAGCGGACGCTCCGCAGCGGCGCCGGCATTGTCGGCGGGGCGGTGCGCGAAAGCGCCGCGCTGCTGATCCCGCGGGCGTTTCAGAATTCGCAGACGTACCGCATCCTGGTGCAACAGACGCTCGACTTCCTGGTGCAGGACATCGCCGGCGTGGCAGGCAAGCCGCAGGAGAACTCCACGCCACAGGTGGATAACTTCATCGCGCGCAAGGCGGTCGGCAACTTCATCGAACTGGCCGGCATGGCCACGGTGCATCTCTCGCCGCTCACGACGCTGGCCATCGTGGCGGACGTGGCCTACGGCTCCTCGCACTTCCTGAAGGAGTTGTCCGTCGAACTCAAGCGGCAACATCTCATCGACGACAACGCGATGATCAACAACGTCGACGATCTGCTCTCGGCCGTGGCGGATACGGCGAAGGTCACCTCCGGCGCGTTTGATACGCCGCCGCTCTCCGTCGAAGGCCTCAAAGAAACGGTCAAGCAAGCCCGCGACGCGGCGACGCGCGTCGACATCATGCAAGCTTTGCCGCGTGCCGAAGTGGAACGCCTCTGGAACGACATGCACGCCATGGCCAAGGCCCAGGACGCCGACGTCTGGAGCGTCTCCACGACGATGACGTTGTATTCACTCGGTAAACTTGGCAATGTCAGCCAAGGCGCGCTATCCACGGTGAAAGTCGCCGGCAGCCTCTTCGACCGCCACATCCTCGACCACTACCGCCAAGGCCTGAACGAAATCGGCGCAAAGGGCATGTACGCGACGCTCCGCGAATCCAGCGGGCCGTACATCGAGGCGGTTTGGACCAACTTCTCCGGGGAGAAGAGCACCCTTACCGAGGAGTTGTTCACCGGAAGGTTGCTGGCGAAAGGCTGGGGAATGGTCCGCGGCGTAATGAGTGGGAAAGCCACCGGTGGCGAAGGCGAATAGCAAGCGAATTCTTGGCGCAGTACATGGTCTCCTTTTCATTTGAAGTTGGTGAAAGAGCTGGATCCTTCGATTGCTTACGTCGGCGCCAGCGGGTATTTGCACCTTTACTTCGAGACCGACGATATCGCCGCGCTAGCCGCTCAGTACCGGGCGAATGGCGTCGAGTTCGTGAAGGATGTTCACGACACGGCTTGGAGTACGCGCGAGTTCGTCATTCGTGACGATCAGGGGCACACGCTCTACTTTGGTGAACCGCTGGAACCGTCGGCCGATTCTGAATAGGTTGTTGTGCGGGGTGGGAGACCTTCGGTCGGGGCGGTGGCACGGTCGGGAGACCGTGCCACAACTGAGGCTTTGGGAGTGCAATGGCCAGGTTCCGACTCGTCACAGACATCGCCGCACCGATCGACGTGTGCTTCGACTTGGCGTGCGATATCGACTTCCACACCCGCTCTTTGGTGGGCACCGGCGAGCGTGCGGTCGCCGGGCGGACGACGGGGCTGATCGGACCGGGAGAATCGGTCACCTGGGAGGCCCGGCACCTGGGCATCCGCCAGCGACTGACCGTCGAGGTGACGACTTTCGAGCGCCCCGGATACTTCCGGGATGTGATGACGGCTGGAGCGTTCCGATCGTTCGCGCATGACCACCGGTTCGAGGCGCAGGACGGCCGCACGACAATGACGGACGAGGTGGAGTTCCGATCTCCGCTCGGCCCGCTCGGGTGGCTGGTCGACCGCTTGTATCTGACCGGCTACCTGCGGCGGTTGCTGGAGGGCCGGTGCCAGGCCATCAAGCGCGAGGCGGAGTCGGTGGCTCAGAGGGAGGCTTAACCATTCGCTGCGGTAAATGCGGCCTGTCGATTCGCTTCCGCGAGTGCGTAGCTTTCTTGAGTGGGCCGGTCTGATGATGTGTGTCGTTACCGCCGGCTGGCGTCTAGTTGTCCGACGAGAATTCGCTGCACGCTGCCGTCCCAGCCGCGGACGTTGGCCACAATAAGTTCTTACTGCGTCCAGTCGCCCCGACGATAGTTCCGCAGAGGCCTGTCGGTGAAGGCGCCGACGGACTTTTTTGCTTGATTTCTCGGCTCTCGCGCAGATACGACCGAGTACAATCCGCGCTGATCTGGAACCGAGTCGATCCACGTAGGCGGATGCACATGACATTGGACAATCGATTATTCTCCGAGAAGTTTCCTCGCTCATCGAAGTATCATCCCGAATGGGTTGTTGGCAGCGCTAGTGGCGGCGCCAATGCTCTGTGGCTGACCGAATGGCTCGCGGAGGCGATGGACTTGCGGCCTGGGATGCGGGTGTTGGACCTTGGTTGCGGACGCGCGATGTCGTCGATCTTCCTGCACCGGGAGTTCGGCGTGCAGGTGTGGGCGACCGACCTGTGGTTCGACGCCTCGGAGAACCTCCAACGCATCCGGGATGCCGGCGCCGAGGATGGCGTCTTTCCCATTCATGCGGATGCCCGTTCGTTGCCGTACGCCGCGGACTTTTTCGATGCCATCGTGAGTATCGATTCGTTCATCTACTACGGCACGGACGACATGTATCTGAGCTACCTCGCTCGATTGGTAAAGCCAGGAGGCCCGATCGGTATTGCGGGCGCCGGGCTCGTGAGGGAAATCGAAGGGGCCCTGCCCGATCATCTGCGCGCGTGGTGGACGCCGGAACTCTGGAGCCTGCATTCGGCGAACTGGTGGCGGCGGCATTGGGAACGGACCGGCATCATGGAAATTGATACCGCCGATACGATGCCCGATGGCTGGCAACTTTGGCGCGACTGGCACAAGTTGGTAGCCCCACACAACGAAGCCGAAATCAACACGCTGGGCGCGGATCGCGGCGAATACCTGGGCTACGTTCGGCACGTCGGTCGCCGGCGCGCCGACGCGCAGCTCGAAGAACCGATCGCGACGATCCCCATGCAGTACGCGAAAATGCCTCTCCTCCGGGGCGAATAGCCGTGATTTTGAGTTCGTCGCGATGGCGGCCGTGGTTTTCCCATTTCGACGGACGACTATTTCGCTTAGTTCTTGTCGTCGAACGGCCGTTCCACGGCGGCCTGGATTTCCGCAATCATCCGCCCGACGCCGGGCAGTTTCGCGGTGCGGAAGAGCCAATTGAGCCCCTTCTTGATCTCGTCCTTGTGAACCTCTAGGGACTGTTGCAACAGTTGCTTGCGCGTTCCCACGTCAAAGGCAGTTTCCGGATTCTTGGCGTATTGCTGCATGGTCGGTTGCGCGAGGAGCGAGCGCACGGTCGACTCATCCGCCTCGATGCGCAGGTGGCGCAGCGACGCCGCCAGCCCGCCTGTGGGGACTGTCAGGAAGTGGTCGAAGTCCAGCCAGAAGACGCGCTCCGGAAATCGGGCGGCAGCCGCGTGTAAAGAACTGACCTCGCACAGCCAGCTCATGGCCACGCACTCGCCTGGCGAGAGATTCGCCAAGCGCCAATGCTCGTACCCGAGCCTTTGGTGGAGGCGATTCAGCCGCCGCTCCGCCTGGCCAGTGATGTCGCTCATCGCCCCGTCGAGCAACGCCGCGAGGAACGTAACTGGCGAGACGATCAACAAGATTGCCCGCGACGTGGGCACGCGCTCCAGGAGGAGTTCGGACATCTCGGATACGAAGCTCGTGGCCTTGATGACGGACGTTTCGCTTGGCTCGAAAGTGCGCGACCAGAGCCCCAACAACGTGGCGAGACGCTGGTTAAACTCGGCAGCGTTCCACGGACAGTCGGGCTTCCCAAGCTGAAGCCGAACGTCAGCCAAGGTGCGAAGCATTTTCGGCTCACGGAGCGAGAACAGCCCGGGGGCGTCGCCAAGCAATCGCGACAGCAACGTCGAGCCGACGTGCGAAATATGGAAGATGAAGTGGCAGCGTCGCGGGAGCGCGGCAGCGGCGCTCTGCACTTGCTCCCATGCGATTGGGTCGCCCATGACGCTGGGTGCGAGCATCCGCGCATCGAGGAAGCTCGCTTTGGCGTAGTCGGCCCGGCTCAGACGTAGGAACGCAACCGCGTCGCTGTCCTGCTGGAAGGCGAAAGGAAAGAGCTCGGGCGAAGCCGTCAACTCGTCCGCGAAGGTCGATTCAGCCATCGTATTCACTCGGTTCCGCGCGGAACGACCTTGGCAATTCAGTTTCGACTAGACGGGCAAGGCATTGAAGGCGATGGAAATCCGTTCGCCGGCGCCAAAGTAGGGATTCACACAGTGGTAGAGCCATCCCGGGAACAGGACCATCATGCCGGACTGGGCCTTCACCAGCAACTTTTGTCCGAACGGGCTGCCGGGAGTAGAAACCATCTCGGTGAACGGTCGGGGATCGAGCAATTCGAGTTGCCCGCTCAGTGGATGCTCCGGGGCGTCGGTCCCGCCGCTCACGTAATAGACTCCGGACCAAGCGCTGCCAGGATGATTGTGAATGCGGTGATAGTCGCCTGTCCGACAGATGTTGGCCCAGCCAACGACCTTCAGGTTGCCGGTTCCACTCGTGCGAATGTTCGCACCTTCCATCATCTCGAACGTCGTCTTCACCATGTGTTGCACGGCCTCGAAGATCCACGCCTTGAGGATCTTGATCTCGGCGCGCGGCCATTCGAGCGCGTCGGCCTTGGAATGCCATCCCCCGGTATTGCTGTAATTCTCCGAGGGCACGGTCGTCGCCTTCTCGAGAATCAGGCGGCGCAGTTCCCGGTTCACGGCTTCGGAATCCGGAACCTCAAAATGTCCAATCGGCGTGGGGAAGGCAAAGGCGACCTGCTTTTCCATGCGAATTCCGCCAGGTAAGAACGGCTTTGGGGGCGCCCTAGTTGAACACCCCGCTGATGGTTTCGACTTGATCGAACGCCTCAGGACGTAGGACATACACTTGCCCTACTAATCCCTTAATTTATACCACGCTAAAAACCTCCCTGCCGCACATTTCGCCCCACGCGGCGCCGATCCGGGACCAGGCACGGCCGAATCGATGTGAGCCTGTGCGAAATCAAAATCCTGCCCAGCTTCGTCTAATATATCAGCGTCCCAGGCGTTATCTGTCCTGGGCGCCGCTCAAATCATTTCGGAGAACGTGCGATGAAGCGGGTAATCGTTTTGTTGGCCTTGTTCTTATCCTTGGCCGCCGGTCCGGCGTACGCCATCTCCTTCGGCGGGCCCGGCGGGGAGTGGCCGGATACCTGGCCCGAGGAATTGGAGCCGCTCCGGAAGCAGGCGTGGTCCTGGCAACATGATTTTAATGGCCAATCGTACGACATCCCGTTTACGAGCCGGGAAGAATTCGAGGCCGCCTGGCCTCATTTACTCGCGGTCAAAGGAAAAGGGGCGAGCCTGACGTTGCTGCGCGGCGATCACTTGCGCGTCGACAAGGACGGGGCCGCGGGCGTGTGCATGAACAAACAACCTTATGGAAAAAACCAGGAGATGTTGATGTCCATTCGCCTGGTGGTCGACGGCGAGATCGTCGATTTGAACCGCATCGAGTTGCCGGCGGACACGCCGATTATTGATGAGCGGTTTAAGGAAGAGCCGGCGAAGTAGCACTGCCAGCCGGCCGAATCGCTAGTGCCTCGCCTAACGCCTCTTCGAGGTGGTCGAACCGAAACTCGAAGCCTTGGTCCAGCAGACGCTGGGGAATCACGTAACGTCCGTATAGCGCAAGTTCTGGATCCGTGTGCAGAAAGTAGTGTGCGCCGAACCGGACCATCCAAGCCGTTGCCGGCAGCCCGACAGGCATGCGCATGGTGCGACGCAACGCGCGCATGAATTCGACTTGAGAAACTGGATGGGGAGACGAAGCGATGTAGGCGCCGTGCATCTCTGGATTGACGACCGCGCGATCTACGATGCGATGCAGGTCGTGTTCGTGAATCCAACTGATGCCTTGTCGGCCGGAGCCGACGCGACCGCCTAGGCCGAGTTTCACCACCGTTCGCAATCGGTCGAGCGCGCCGGCGCCAACGCCGCGGTTTCTGCCAATCACGAAACTGGTTCTCAGCACGACGCCGCGTTGAGTTGGCAACACGCTTGCGCGGAACGCTTCTTCCCAGGCGCAACCGACGTGCGGAGCAAGTCCATAGCCAAACGCCGAATCCTCGGTACAGATCAACTCTGGCGCGTCGCCATAAATATGGGCGGTGCTCATCTGCACCCAGACCGGCGGCGGAGCGGCGACGTTTCGCACTGCCTGACCCAAAACGCGTGTCGCCTCGACGCGAGAGCGCACGATTTCGTCCATGTGGTCGGGCGTCTTGATGCAATCCACGCTGCGCCCGGCGAGGTTCACTAGCGCCGATGCCCCGTCGAGCGCAGCCTGCCAGTCACCGAGCGTGCGGGCGTCCCAATGAATGTATCGAACGGCCCCATGAACCTGTGCATTGCCGCGCGACAGCACGACCACTTCGGCGCCAAGCTCGGCCAGGTGCGCGGCGAGCGAAGTTCCAAGGAAGCCGCTACCGCCCGCGATGACGATGCGGCCAAATGGAAATGCTTCGCTGATGTTCATGGGAGATTCTTGAGACGGTCGATGGCGGTCGATCTATTTCATAAACTGTCAAACAGCGCAACCTTTAACTTCCGCGAAGCGGTGTTGTCGTAGGAGAGGAACCACGAAAGACGCGAATGGGCTGTGATCGAAGGTCGAGGTGTTGTAGTTGGCCACCGAAGGCCCGTTGGGGTCAAGTTTTACCTTGGCGAGGCATCGGGAATTGGAATGGAATGATTCCGACACGTGCAAAGAACTCGACAATCTCGTCGATCGTTTTTTCGACTTCGTCAAACGAAATGTCGGACGGAATAATTCCTGCCGAGTAGGTTCTTCGAGTTACATCCCACTGCTCATGAAACGATGAAAGGCCGTCGCAGTCCACGTAGCGACTCTTGCAGGCAAGTTTGAACTCTAACCCAACCGAGTGCCAAAATTCTTCGTTCTGCAAACCACGAGCTTGACGAATACGGGAGATGTCATAGAGGTCTTTTGCCCGAACGGCTCCTGCCGATCGCTCCTTTTTCGCGAGGTACGTGGGCAGCGAACTCAAGAAGGCCCGCAGCTTTTCTCCCGCGATGCGTTCGAGCGTGTAGGCATGGACTTCGTGGCCGCCAATCTTGATTCTTCCTACGGACGTCTCCCGGAGTTCTTCCGGAGCTGCCAGGTCGAGCGCTATCGCTGGAAGGCCTCTCACCGCTTGCGTGCGGTCTTCGACACTCAACTTTGCTACAAATGCGTCCCAACCCAATGGATGGCTCTGTGGAGGATGCGAAGTAACGCGAAGGCGCGTAAGCTCAAATCGAACTGGATCTTGTTCATCAAAGCGGCGTCGAATCGCGAGGACCATTGCTCGCTCCAATTCACGCTGTAGATCGTTCCGATCCTGGAATTGTTCGATGAACGAAGTACGGAGGTTCGCATCAAGATCCAGAGACTGCCGTCCGCCACCTAGCCGCAGACTGAGGATGCGGGCTCCCTTAAAAAGGTTCTTCACCCAATTCCGGGGAATGAGGGGATGAGTTGAGTCAACGGCAGGTCTGCTTCATGTTGCTGGGTGTTGACGAAACCAGTGACACTG
>JAWXBP010000351.1 GCA_034440135.1 Planctomycetia bacterium | reverse complement strand
GCGTTCGTGGAAGCGGGCGTAGTCGGCTGATTCCAGTGCGCCGACCAGGTGTCCCACGAGTTGGGCAATTCCGCGCCACGGGGCGATTTGAATGGCGGCGCCGAGGACGCTCATCGTGTGGGCGGCGCGCGCGGCGCGTGTCAGGCTGCCGGCCAACTGACGACGGAAGAGCCGCTCTTCTTGCAGGCCGCGTCGAAACGCTCCGTCGTGTTTGGCGTGTCCGGGGGCGTCGGCGGCCTCGTCGTAGACGACCGACCGCGGTTCGTAGACCGCGGTCCAGCCGACGCGCTTCAACGTGGCTGCGACGTCCACGGCGCAGAGCGTATCCCCGAGCGATGGGTCGAGGCCGCCGGGCAGCGCATCAATCGCGGCTTTGCGATAAAAGCCAGCGCGAATCGTCGGGCCCATGATCGCGGTGGCGTCGTGGGGCAAAGTGAATCGCGTAGCCCCCGCGCCCAGCACCGTGGGCTGGCCGCTACCGTAGTAGGCGACGCCGGTGGCCAGGACTTGTTCCGGGCGGTCCCGATCGGAAAGCAAGGGAGATACGGAAGCGACGTCGGGGCGCTCGAAATGGGCGAGCGCCGTGTCGATCCAGCCGTCGCTGGCTTCCGCGCCGCAGCCCAGCAGATGGACGACCGGGGCGTAGCTGGCAGCGATACCAAGGGCAAGGCATTGCACAGCCGTCGATCGCTTCGGAGCGCCTACGAAGCGGACTTCGCCCGCCAAGTGGTAGGGGTCGTTGTACGGCACGCTGTGGGGAACAATCACTTCGACGCCGCTAGGACGGTGTTGCAGCACCGAGACCAGGGTGTCCTCTAGACGCCGTAAGTCCCCCAGAAAGGGAACAATTACCGACAAGCGATGCACGGGTAGACCTCGCGGATGTCCGTCCATGACGCGGCGCAACCGACCGATGTGTCCGACTACCGCCGATCGGACACGTTCATCATTTTTCGGCAGTCCGGGAGTGCCGGATTTACCTGATTTACCGGAAATGCGGGAAAAGACTATTTCACCCCCCCGCCCGACTCGACAGCCCGGGCCAAGTTCTGGATAACGGTGGAATGACTCCTGAAGTTCGCTACCTCGTGTTCGATTTGGAAAGCGTCGCCGACGGCGACCTGGTCTCCCGGCTGCGCTTTCCGGGCGAAAAGTTGGACGGCGCCGCGGCGATCGCCCGTTACCGTGCCGAGTTGATGGCCAAGAACGACAGCGATTTCATTCCGTACACGTTTCAGGTGCCGGTCTCGGTGGCGGTGGCCAAGGTCGGCGAAGACCTGCGGCTGCTCGACCTGGTGACGCTTGATGAGCCGCGCTTTCGCCCGCATATCATCACGGAGCACTTTTGGCGAGGCTGGGAAAAGTACCGGCGGCCCACGCTGGTGAGCTTCAATGGCCGGGGATTCGATATCCCGCTCTTGGAACTTGCCGCATTTCGCTACGGCATCGCCGTGCCGACGTGGTTCAATTTGCAACTGAAGTCATTCGAACAACCCCGGAACCGGTACAACCTCGACGCGCATTTTGACCTGCAAGAACTGCTGACCAATTTCGGCTCGTCGCGCTTCAACGGCGGGCTGAACCTCGTGGCGAACCTGCTCGGCAAGCCCGGCAAGATGGACGTGCAGGGCTGCATGGTGCAGGACCTTTACAACGAGGGCAAGCTCCAGGAGATCAACGACTACTGCCGCTGCGACGTGCTCGACACGTATTTCGTCTTTCTGCGGACGCGCGTCTTGCTGGGGCGGATCACGCTGCCCGAGGAACAGAATCTCATCAACGCGGCCCGGCGCTTTTTGGAAAAGGGCGCCGAGAATTCCGCCGCGTATCGCGCCTACCTCGAACGCTGGGGCGATTGGCCCAATCCCTGGGATGAAGCCGGTTGATCTCACGACTGCGAGCAACGCCGCGACTCACTTCGCCGAACCGCGCGCGGCGTATATCCACGTGCCGTTCTGCGCGCACCGGTGCGGGTATTGCAATTTCACGCTCGTGGCTGGGCGCGACGAACTGATCGAGCCGTATCTGGCAGCGATTGCCAAGGAACTGAGTTGGCTGGAAACGCCGCGCCCGGTCGACACGCTGTTTATTGGCGGCGGCACGCCGACGCACCTGCCGCCGCGCGAGCTGGATCGATTGTTGGCGCTTGCCCGGCAATGGTTTCCGCTGTCCGACGGGTACGAGTTCAGCGTCGAAGCCAATCCCATCGATATCGACGGAAAGCGCGTGGCGGTGCTGGCGGCGGCTGGCGTGACTCGCGTCAGCCTCGGAGCGCAGTCGTTTCGCCTGGAAAAGCTGCGGTTACTTGAGCGAGATCACACCGCAGAAGTGATCCAAACGGCAGTCGACTTGCTCCGCCCTGCGGTGCGAAGCCTATCGCTCGATTTAATCTTCGGCGCGCCTGGCGAGACGCTGGACGATTGGCAAGCGGAACTGGCGGCGGCGCTGCGATTGCGGCCGGACCACGTTTCGACCTATGGGCTCACGTTCGAACGCGGCACCACGTTTTACAGCCGCCGCTCCCATGGATCAATTCAGCAACTGGGCGAAGACGTCGAACGAACGATGTACGAGTATGCAATCGACACGCTCACCAGCACCGGCTTCGAGCACTATGAAGTCTCGAACTTCGCTCGCCCGAATCACCACTGCCGGCACAACAAAGTTTATTGGAACGCCGACTCGTACTTTGCCGCCGGGCCGGGCGCGGCGCGGTATGTGAATGGCGTGCGCGAAACCAACCATCGCAGCACGCTGGCATACTTGAAGCGCATCGAGCAAGGCGCATCGCCCGTGGCGGAGAGTGAAACGCTTGATCCGGAGGATCGCGCCCGCGAGGCGCTGGTGCTCGGGTTGCGCCGGCTCGATGGTGTTCCACAAGAGGAATTCGCCGCGCGCTTTGAATTCACTGTGGAGGAACTCGGCGGTGCATCTCTAACGACGCACTTGAAGCACGGACTGCTAGAGATTCAAGACGATCGGCTCCAGCTCACCCGCGAAGGTTTATTGGTGAGCGATGCGCTGTGGGGCGAATATCTACGGCGCTAGTGTTGCCGTGGCTTGCCTAGAACACTACTTCCAGGCGACCGACGATGCCGTCGAAGGTGAGCGTGTCCGTGGCGTTCAGATAGCTGCCCGATTGGACCGAGTCGATGAATTCGTTCGTGGTCACGGTGTTGAACCAGGCGGAAAAATGATAGCCGGCCGTGAATCGCATAAGCACCGAGTAGACCGGCAGGCTGTAGCCCACGCCCAACTCCAATTCAGCGATGGGGACCGTGCGATCTTCCTCGAAGGTGATGAACGCCTGTGTCAACGGCAGCGTGTTGGCCTGTGTGTAGTTCGCGTCGAACTTGCCGAATAACACGTCGAGCAGCGCGCGGCCGTAGAGCAAGAAGCCGCCGCCGAAGGGTCGCGTTTCCCCTTCACCGCCGACACGCAGGCCGATGCCCGTGAAGTCGATGTCGGAGGATACGGTCGTGGTCACGGGACCGAAGACCTGATCCACCGAAAACGCTTGAGTGAGTTCCGCGTAGCGGGCTCCAACGATGCCGTCCAGGCTGATGTTGGTCGAGCGCCAGACTTCGCGGCGGTAATCCAGATCGACAAGTTGCATCTGGATATCGTATTCAGCCGATGCAGACTGACTGTTGGGCGATGTGGTCGCCAGGCCCGGCGCAGTCACCAGTGAGCGAATCACGTTGGGCGCCATGGTGCTCACTGCGCTGGAGGTGGTGCCCTCCCAACGCGTGTACGTGCCGATCACCGCGGCGGTGCTATCGAGCACCAGAATGCCTCCGGCACGAAAGCCGACTTGATAGTCGGAATTCAAAGTTCCTAGGCCGCCGACGGGTTGGGCCGACGCGGCAATGCCTGATACCGGCACGGCGTATTCAATATTCGCCCCCGCGCCGGCTTGCAGATAGAGTAGTTCGCCGAAGACGCCAAAGCGATATTGGCGAGCTTGATCTCCGCCGCAATACGCGCTCCCGCCGACGCCGCCTGTTTGCTGGGATCCGAACATCCCGAGACCGCTTTGCGTGCCGGTGTTCGACCCGAAAGGCAGGCGACCGGCCTCCACGACTTGCGGGCCGTATTCGTCCAGCACGACGACCATGTCGTCCGGCACGCCGCCGGGCGGTACGCCGAATTGCGGGCCGACGACGGTTTCCGGGAGGCCGTTGCCACGGTACGGCTCGCTGCGCGTGATCGTGCCGCCGGTGGATTGCCCCTGGGCGACGTCCGCCGCGACGAGCGATCCCATGAGCGCTACGGCGATAATTCCTCGGCCGACCATACGGGACTCCGTTCCCAACGGGGCGCGAAACTGCGCAAGCTCAGCACAGGCGAAAACTCTCGCCCAGCGCCCGGGAAATACCAAAATCGGCCGCAAGCATCAAGTCGAATCGGCAGAATCGGCCGGAGCTTCGCCTTGAATGTAGGTCCGGCCGCGGTAGGTAAGGGAGTACGGCACGTAGATCGCGAAGGTCGCGAGCATGAGGCCCACGAACACCCAGTAGTAGTTTGCGCCCGTCAACAATTCGCCATAAAACTTGTTCACCAGCGACGTGAACTGATTGCCGAGGGCGACGGACAGCAGATAGACGCTCATCACCATCGACTTCGTGCGCGTCGGCGCCTGTGTATAGGAGAATTCCAGGCAGGTGATGGAAATCATCGCTTCGGCCGCCGTCATCAACATGTAGGCCGGCACTTGCCACATGACCCAAGGTTTTGGCGCGCCCAAGGCGGTTGCGGCGAGGAGATTCTCGATGTGGGCCGAGATCATGAACGACGCGGCGGTGAGCACCATGCCGATCCCGATTTTTCGCAACGGCGTCAACGGGAAGATCTTGCTGATCGCCGGGTAAACGATGTACGTGAACAGCGGAATGAAGATGAGAATCAGCACGGGGTTCAACACGTGCGTTTGCGCGGCGTCGACTTCGAAACCCTCCCACAGCACGCGATCCATCTTCACCGCTTGCAGCACCCAGGCGGAGCTCATCTGATCGTAGAGCGCCCAGAACATTGCGACAAAAACGAACAAGATCGCCAGCCGTGAAAGCGCGCGAAGGCCCTCGCCGCTGAGCGCCTCCTTGACCACGGCCGTGCCGCCGGGCGGCACATGGACGTACTTGTAACGTCCCAGCCAGAAGACCAGCGTCGCGACGGCCATCAGGATGCCGGGAATGCCGAAGGCCCAGCCCGGGCTGCCGGCGAACTTAAAAGACCCCAGTTCGAATCCTGAAAGCAACTTCGGCGTCAGCAACGTGGAAAAAAAGGAACCGAAATTGATGGAGAAGTAGAACCAACCATAGACCTTGGGAATCAAGTGCGCATTCTTCGGTCCGAATTGATCGCCGACGTTTGACGAGACGCAGGGCTTGATTCCCCCGGCGCCCAATGCGATCAAGAACAAACCAGCGGTGACGCCAAAGCGATTCTCCTGCACGGACAACACGAGGTGGCCGAGGCAGTAGACGAGCGAGAGGTAGAAGATCGTACGGTACTTCCCCCACAACACGTCCGCGATCAGCGAGCCGAGCAAGGGAAAGAAATACGCCAGGGACTTGAAGTCGTGATACTCCGCCTTGGCGTCGACCTCGCTCATGCCGAGGTGCTGGTTCAGGTAGATCGTGAGGATCGCCGCGAACCCGTAGAAGCTGAACCGCTCCGCCATTTCGTTGCCGATGATGTACGGCACCGCCGGGGGCATCTTGTCCGTGGGGATCGGCGCGGTCAGCAGCTTCTTTTCAGCCATGCGAAGTCCTTCTCGGCAGAAGTCCCAGCGGTCGTGACGTCGCCATGATAGCCCTATGGCATCATGTCGCCCATGCCGTTGCTCATCGGGGGCTTGATGACCGTCTCCGCGGGCAGCGTCGTTCCGGTCGGTTCCGGCGGGAGCGTGGGGAGCAGCGTCACGTCCATGCCGAGGTCCCGGGCGTCGTTCGCGGCAGCGACGGCGACACGGTTGTTCGTGTTCGCCGAATCGAGCAGGTAATCGCTCGTCGTGCGGAGGTGCATGGGGCGCGTGGCGGGCGTCGTGCGTTGCCAGGCGATCGCCGTCTGCCGCGCCTGGGCTTCGCGTTCTTTCCAGATCGCCAGCCAGTCGCCGAATTCCCGGTCGGTGCCTGAGAATGGCATGTCGTCGTCGGCGCCGGTGCGCCAGAAGTTTTGCAGATCGTAGACGTTCCGTTGTCCGCGCCAGATCAGCGATTGGGGCGACTGCGCGAGCGGATTCAGGCCGATATGCTCGACCAGCGCTCCGTCGCCGGAGATTTGCACCAGACTGTCGACCAGGCGAACTTCGGTCGGCAGGAACGACAGCGCTGGGCCGTCGGCAATGAAGCGACACAACCCTCGCGGCGCAATGGCGGTGAGGTGACGCAAATCGAGCTCGCATTCGGCGCCGGCGTCGAGTCCGGTCAGCGCGCCGCGCGATTCCAATAGCCGGCCGCTCAAGGCCAAGAGACCGTTGTCCCAGGATAGGGCGAAGGGCCACGGCTGCGGCGAGGACAAGAACGTGGCCTCGCCCCGCGCGATGCAGTGTTCCAGCTCGATCGACGTGACGTCGATCAGATCGCCGGTATCGCTCTGAGGCATCGTGCTCATGACCGCCGGGGCGGTGAGCGTGATCATCGCCGCACGGACCAGGCTGCCACGGTCCCAGGCCAGATCGCGCGCCGTGAGCGAGCAATTCCGCAGCGTCAGACCTTCGGCGGCTTCCAATTCGAACAAGGTGCTCACTCCGCCCGACGTGCCGGCGGCGAGTTCCAATTCGCAGGCCACGTCGACCAAGGTCAATCGCCCGCCGGCGATCGAGATCATCGCGCGCGTGCCATCCGGCACGCTTGTCGACGGTCGGAACACGACGACGGGCGAGTAGCCGCGCGCGGCGCGAATCGTGAGATTCAAACTGTGCACCAGAATCGGCCGCTCGTCGCGCCGGCCGTTGAACATCAGTTCGATGACCTCGCCCGACTTCGCCATGCTGCAGGCGGCGAACAGGCTGCGGTGGCTATTCGGCGTGGCGCCCGTCGGGTCGACGATCAATACGCCCGCGCGGGGCGCGGGAACGACGGCGGTTTCGGTGGGGCCTTGTCGTTCCGTCGCGGCGGTTCGCGCCGTATTCGCGTCGTTGGTCGAGGAGCGCGCTGCGGCGCTTTCAGCCGCGACGCCGTTTGGCTCCGTTGCGTTAGCGGTTTTGATTTCGTCGCGGCGACTCGCGTCGTTTGCGACCGAGGGAGGTTGAGGCGACGTCGTACCGTCGATGGGCGCTGTCGTCGGCGTTGCCGACGCTTTTGCGTCGGGAGCGATTGGCGTCGTTTCCTTGGCGATCGCGCTTGGCTGTTGCTCTGACGGCGCCGCTGCGATCTGCGGGCGCTCGATGACTACCAATTCTGCGCGCTGACCGGACCAGTAATAGTCCAGGCCAAGGACGATCAGGACTAACAGCCCGACGGCCGCCATCCAAGGGGAATGCCGCTCCAGCCAGTGCGGCGCCTCGTGCGGGGCGGTCACCCAGATCACGCCGGACGCGCCGCCGGAGCGCAGCCCTAAACGTTCGCCGACAAGCAATAGGTCGGCAACCAGTTCCGGGGCATTTTGATAACGCCGCTCCGGCTGCTTGGCCATCATTTTGCTGACGATGGCGGCCACTTCCGCCGGAGTGTCGGGATTGAACTGTCGCGGGTCGGGGGCTTCGTCCCCTTGGTGCTGCAGCAGTTTTTGCAGCACCGTGCCTTCCGGGTAGGGCGCCTGGCCAGTGAGCATGTAGTAGAGCGTGCAGCCCAGCGAATAGATGTCGCTGCGCACGTCCGCGTAACGCGGGTCGCGGGCTTGCTCAGGGGAAATGTAATCGAACGTGCCGAGCGTCACGCCGCTGGCCGTCAGGTCGTCATGGGACTGATCCGGATGTTGCACCCGGGCGAGTCCCATGTCGACGAGTTTGACGTGCCCATCGGAGTTGATGATCACGTTCGACGGTTTCACGTCGCGGTGGACCACGTCGTGGCTGCTGGCGTGCGCGAGCGCTTCGGCGACTTGCAGTGTGTAACCGATGGCCTCAACGACCGGTAAGCGTTTACGCTCCAGCACCAAGTCGCGCAGGTTCACCCCTTCGATGAACTCGAAGACGATATACGCCAGGCCCTGGGCTTCACCAGAATAGAACACCCGGGCGACGTTCGGATGGTCGAGCCGGGCCGCCGATTTGCCTTCGTTTTGGAAGCGCTGGTAGGTCTCGGGATCGGCCACGCGGTCGCGGGCGAGAACTTTGATCGCCACGGCCCGATCCAAGACGGAATCACGGGCGCGAAAGACGGCGCCCATGCCGCCGCCGCCGACGAATTCTTCCAGTACGAAGTGATCGAGCTGGGTGCCGACCAAGGAATTGGCGACGATCAGTCCGGGCGGGTCCGACAAGCCGTCGCCGGTGCTGACCGGCGGGCGGCTAGAGATGTGCGTCGCATCGGTTTCCAGCAGCGGGCGAATGCTCGAACCAACGGTCAGCTCGTTCCCGTCGGGTGGACGCACCCGGCGCGAAGTGGAAGACGCCGACGATTCGACATGTGATGCCATGGCCATCGAGCGCAGCGCGGCGAACTCAACCCAGGCCGTTGCCGACCTCCGACCGACCAGCGGGTTCGCCACGGCGTGCAAGGCGCGAGAGACAAGCGCACACCGAACCTGAAACCGCATGACGGCCGCCGGAGCGGCCGAATGCCGATCTACCCAGCTTATGCGCCGGATGCTGGGGAGTCAACAGAAAGCCAAGCCGTGCGGGGGGTTACGTGCGGCGGTGAGCGGATTAAAGGGTGCCAGCACGATTGCGGGGGCCGTTTGTATTAGCCCCAAAGGGGCGTCAGATAATAGCCAGCGGCGCCAACCGCTGGAAGACGATGCACAAAAAACCGAAGCCCCATCGGGGCGACACTCAAATTGCCCGTTGTCTACAAAAAGTGCCGCCCCGATGGGGCTAATTCGATTTTCTTGTCACTAATTCCAGCGGTTTGCACCTGGCTATTATCTGCCGCCCCGTTGGGGCTAAATTAACGGCGTTCTTGTCGCGACAGAAGCTAGGCCTTCTGCAGGTCCTTCATCAGCGGTTCCAGGTATTTGACCGTGCTTTGCATCGAGGCCAGTTCGACGTAGTCGTCTTCCGGGATTTGGATCCGGTGGCGCTTGCGCAGCTCCATCACGATGTCCAGGAAATCCATGCTGTCGAGTTCCAATTGCTCGCGGAACGAGACTTCGTCCTTGAGCTCGCTCAAGTCCTCGTCCGGGGCGATGTTCGCCAGGATGTCCAACACCGTTTCACGAATTTCCCCCGACGTCATATCTCGCTCCCATGGCTCGTTTTCTTCACCTCGTTGTGGCACGGTCTCCCGACCGTGACACCCGCCCGACCGAAGGTCTCCCTTCCACAGTGTCACGGTCGGGAGACCGTGACACAACGGGGTAGGGCGCATGCGAGAATGTATTGCGTGTAAGATCAAACCTTCTTGACGATCAGCACCGAGTTGATGCCGAGCATCCCGAAGGAGTTATTCAGAATATAGCGGGGTTGGCGAGCCTCGCGCGGCTCGTTCAGCACCAATCCGTCCAGCGCGCACTCTGGGTCGAGGTCCTCGACGTTGATCGTGGCGTGGCACATGCCGTCCTCGAACGCTGGCAAATTGCCGGCCAGTTCCAGCGCCCCGGCGGCGCCCATGGCGTGGCCGATGAAGCTTTTGGCGTTGTTGAATAGCACTTGCTTGTCGCCGAACACCCGGCGTAACGCCAGGCATTCCTGGATATCGCCGCTCGAAGTTCCGGTGGCGTGCGTGCTGACGATGTCGATCTCGTCGGCGCTGATGCCGGCCCGTTTGAGCGCCAGTTCCATGCACTCGGCCTGGCGTTCGGGATGCGGCAACACGAAATCGTTGGCGTCGCTGTTCATGGCGTAGCCCGCGATTTCGCCGTAAATCTTTGCCCCGCGGGCCTTTGCGTCGGCCAGCCGTTCCAGAACGTACATGCAGCCCCCTTCGGCGACAACAATGCCATTCCGGCCGCGGTCGAAGGGACGCGACGCCTTGGTGGGGTCCTCATGCGTCGCCAGAGCGCCTTGGCTCTTGAAACTGGCGAAGATGCCGAACGTGTGGATGCTCTCCGACACGCCGCCGCTGAGGGCCACGTCGCATTCGCGCAGCCGGAGCATTTGCACGCCCTGGATCAGCCCGGCGTTCCCGGCCGCACAGGCGGCGCCGATCGTGTAGTGCGGCCCGGTGATCCCTAGGTTGAGGGAGACTTCGCCGGCTGGGTTGTTCGCCACGGTGCGAGGATTGTGGTGGTGCGACCAGAATTTGGTGTCGTAGTCGAAGCCTTTGAGCTCGAAAATCTCGTTCTCGGTCTCGACGTTGCCGTGTTCGGTGACGCCGATGTAGATGCCGACCCGGGATTTGTCGACGTTCGGCCAATCCAGCCCAGCGTCGACGATCGCCTCGTTGGTGGAAAAAATCGCCACGCTCGCGGCCCGCGTCCCGCGGCGGCGATCCTTGCGAGTCTGGTATTTCTGCTCGTTGAACTCGCAGACCCCGGCCAGGGTCTCGCCGACGTAGCGGATGTCGTACTTCCGGACGCCGGAGCGCCCCTCCAAGAGAGCGGTGCGGAAGTCGCGCAGCGTATCGCCATTCGGCGCGGTAAGTCCCACGCCGGTAATGACTACGCGCTCGTGATCCGACAATTCGGCGACCATGGCTGGCGACATGCAAGGAAGGTAGGCCAGACCCGAAGTTACCCCTTGCGCCGTGAGTTGGCAAGCGTCCGCAATCGGACGTGAACGAGGCGGTCGATGATGCATCCGTTGTGGCAGGGTCTCCCGACCGTGCCATGCATTCGACCGACGGTCTCCTCTTGCAAGGATGGAGACCTTCGGTCGGGGCGGTGACACGGTCGGGAGACCGTGCCACAACACGTTTGTCGATCGCGCGGAGCGATGAATTCACTACCGACATGGCAAAAACGTGGTAGATTCTCTAGAGCGCCTAGTTGCGCTCCGAGAAAGACTCCCCCTCGCTTACCGGCTTGCTTTCCCCGCGCAAGGATTTCCGCCATGCGATTGCGCTCGGCGTTTCGACTCGCTCTGGCTTCGGCCGCCGCTTCGGCCGCTTTGATGCTGACCTCGGGCTGTGGTTCCGACGTGACCGCGCCGCCGAAGGCCGCCGCACCGACGACGCAGGCTTCGAGCGTGACGCCGAAGCCATCGGCCAATGCGGACGACGTGCTGCGGGACCGGCTCGACGCCGCCATCACGGCCGCCGGGAAGCGGAAGCTCAAATATGGCGAAGGGCAGGGGAACGCCGCCTGGCAGGTCATTCACGGCGTGCTGGCCTACGGCCCGGATTTGATCCTGGACTACAACGGCGCCGACGTGCCGGCGCTGGATCATGTGCTGTCCGGCGGGACGCTGACGGGTTGGAACCTGCGTCCGGGCGAAAAGGGGGTCATCGCGCTCGTCGAGCAAGGCTCAAAGACCGGTCAGGGTCATAAGGACCAGTGGCTCGGTTACCTCTCGGCCTGCAACATCGCGGCCGATCACCCGGTGAAGGTCGGCGGCAAGGACTACAAGTTCATCGACCTGGCCACGCAGGCTCAATGGGAATGCGAGGAAGGGCAGGAATTCGGCTGGACCCTCTCCGGCCTGCTGCCGTTTGTGCCGCTCGACGCCAAATGGCAAAGCAAAGACGGCCAGGAATGGACGTTCGAGCGGATGATCGAGCTGGAGGCCAAGGCCGACCTGGCCGGCGCGAGCTGCGGCGGCACGCACAGCGCAATCGGCGTGGCGAACGTGTTGAACCAGTATCTGGCCGAAGGAGGCCAACTCACCGGCGGGTGGACGGCGGCCAACGATCGCGTGCAATTCTGCGTGCAAAAGGCCAAGGAACACCAGCAGCAGGACGGTTCGTTCTCAACCGGCTTCTTCAATCGCTCGGCCACGGTCCCGGAGATCTCCGGCGTCATCCACGCCAACGGCCACACGCTGGAATTCCTCTGCTGGGCGCTGACGGACGCACAATTGAACGAGCCCTGGGTCGGCCGCGCCGTGGATAATTTGTTAGGCCAACTGGAAGTCACGAAGGACGTGCCGGTGGAATGTGGGGCGCTCTACCACGCGGCGCGCGGGCTGCAACTTTATCGCGGCCGCCGCTTCGGCTTCGCGCAAGAAAACGTGGCGAAACCGGCGGCGTCAGAGTCGGTGGAATCCGCGAGCGCGGGACAGTCATCGCGATAAGAGCCGATTACATCTAGAGACGCGGAGTTGCAGAGGATTTAACCGCGAAACACGCGAAATGACGCGAAAGAGGAAGGAGATGGTTCATCTCCGGTCGACTGCGTTTTCTTTCGTGTGATTTCGTGATTTTCGCGGTTCAAAAACGGCAATCGCGTTGCCTATCGATCGAGTGGTGCATTTAGACGCTTCTCGATGGTTGCTACGCCGTCGGGATCGAGCTGGCGGAGGCGGTCTAATTGTGCTTGGCCTTCCGGGCAGGCTTTCAGGTAGCCGATCACCGCGCGGCGAAGGGGTGCGCCGTCTTTGCCGCTGGCGGGATTGTAGAGGGCGGCGATCTCGTCGCGCGGAGTCCAATCTTTCCAGCGGGCGAGGTCGGTGATGATCTCCGGCGTGAAGGCTGGGCGCGCGAGGCCGTGGCGCATGACCGTGAGGAGTTCTTCGCGTTCCGGACCGCGTTGATATTCCATGCAGAAGCGCAATGCATTCAGGGCATGGCGCATGTCGCCGGGGCGGGCGTCGGGGTTGGCGAGATAACGCTCGTCGACGAGCTGCAACGCCTCGTGCGGTTCCAGTAGCAGGTAGGCGGCGAGGATGCCATCGAAGCCGGCCCGGAAGTCCTCACGCGATTTTTCGATCGCCGCTCGCAGGACGTGGACATTAGCTGCGCGATCTTCCGGTTGCTTTGCTAAACCAAGTAACAGTGCATACCCGCCGCGCCGTTCGTTCGGTAGGGAATCGCTCTCGACCCAGGTGCGAGCGCGGGCCAAGAGGTCGCCGTCCGCGATCACATCTACCGCGTCCAAGGGGGCGCGGCCCAGTTCGGCGAAGGCGTCGGCGGCGATGTCGGTTTCTGCGGATTCCAGAAACGGCGCGAAGTAGGCAAGTCGCTCGGCGGCTGGCGTTCGCAAAGAAGGAGCGCCGGCGAAGTAGCGGTACGAAACGATGCTCACCGGCGTGGCTTCCCAGCGCCAGTGCGTTTCGCCGTCGCTTTGTTCCGGCGTGCCGAGCAGCAATGCCAGGTCGCCGGACTGGAACTTCAGTTTCGGGTCGAACTCGACGACCTGGTCCGCCGCGATTTCGGATTCGCCTTGGTGAATACGATGGACGCGGAATCGCCAATTCGCGCCGCGTTGATCGAGCGCCTCGGCCAATGCGCAAACCGTGGCGCTTTCACGCCGCTCGGCGAAGGTCGGTGTGATGACGTTACAAAAGGGGCAGGCGACAGCGCCCGTGACCCATGCAGCGGCAATCACCGCAGCGGCAACGACCAACTGTGGGAGGCGTCTCCGACGCCGATGGAAAAGACGTTGAAGTGAGACACAAGGCGGGACTGGAAACAGCGCCGCACCATCGGCGTCGGAGAGGCTTCCCACAGGGGATGCAATTGCGCGGTTCACTTGACTTGGACGGCTTGCAAGTGATAGATCGCCAAGGTCATACCGTCTTCGTCGGCGAGCTCTTCAATCGTGAAGATGCCTTCCACGGTGACGGGGCGAATCGAGTAGGTGGCGGACTTGCCTTCGTTCATGTCGACGATCAGACAATCGAACAGCATCGCGCCGGGGCCGAAGCAGCATTCCAGGTTGTCGCGTACCAGCACGAACTGCGTGATGCCTTCCTGCTGAAAGCTGGGCAGCATAAAGCCGCGAATTTTGATCCGCTTGCCGTCTAGCTTTTCGATTTCCTCGGTCACCAGGCTGCGGCGGAATTCCGCGTTGCGGACCATCTCGAACTTGATGCTATCAAACGTCAGCTCGCGCGGCTTCTTGTCGTCCGGAAAGCCTTGGCGACGTTTGAGGACTTCTTCCTCACTCGATGTTTCCGCTGCCGTCGCTGGCGTGGCACGCAGCAACATCGTAGCCGCACCGCAGCCCAGCGTGCAGCACAACAGCCATTTCGCGCTACGGGCGACGTTCATTTCGCATAGTCCGCTTCCAGGCGATACAACACGCCCCCCTCGGCGTCGACGGCTTCGGAGGGTTGCAGCCGGAACGTGCCGGCCAGCTTGCGCAGCGATTGATTGAACTCCAGCCTACCGGGCGGAGCAATATCGACCAAGATCCGATCCGTGATTTTCGGATTGCCGCCGAAGCAGCAATCGCCTTTGTCGCGGACCAGCAGGAATCGGGTCACGTAGGGCGGCGAGCCGGGGGGAGGGTAGATATAGCCCTTGATGAACACCCGTTTGCCGTCGAGCGATTCGGCCTGCGCGGGCACCGCGCCTGCGACGTCGTTGTCGCCCGGTTGAAGCATCCGGTAGGTAATGCGCTCGTACCCGTCCGGCACTTCCGTGGCGTAAACGTAGGACAACCACGAGGCGCCGCCGGTCCAGAGCAGGGCGCCCAACGTCACACCGGATTGGGCGAGTCTCAGCCCCGTGTACTCTTCGGGCGACCGCGCGATCTTTCGCCAGGCGAGCACGCCGGTCACGATCGCCAGCAGCGGAATCAGCCCCAGCCAGAAATCGGCGAAGGCCAGAATCGAGAGCAGACCCAGCACGCACGAAACCACGGCCGAAGCGCTCAGTGCGCGATAAGGCTCGGAGAAGTCGTCGATTCGATCGGGCACGACCGTCGCTGCAACGGGTTCCAAATCGCGAGATTCATCGGTGATGACGCTCATAACCGCAACCGCCACGGAATGTTTTCGACTAGCCCGACGCGCCAGCTCGTTGTGGCACGGTCTCCCGATCGTGTCACGTATTGGCTTGTCCGAAATAGAGACCTTCGGTCGGGCCAGTGGCACGGTCGGGAGACCGTGCCACAACGCGCATATAGCCCTGTTCCAGTACGTTGTCTCGCCCTATTTCGGTTCAGCGGCCTTTTCCGGCGCCGCGCCGTCAGGCCGTTTGACGGTGCCGCCGGTGTTGCCTTTGCCGCCGCCGAGGAGCAGCAGCGAGCTGCTGGCCCGTTTGACAGCGTCCGGGTCGATCAGTCGCAGTTCCTCGATTTTATCCTTCGCTTCCGGCAGAGGGCAAACGCGGAGGTAGTTGATCACCGGCACTCGGACCCAGGCCGAGGTGTCGTCAGCGTTCTTGAACAGTTCGACGAGGCGATCCACGACGGTCCAATCTTCCCAGCGGGCCAGGTCGGGAATGACCAGATCGGCCAGTTGCGGTCGATCGAGCATCTGCCGCATGGCGGCCTTGAGGTCTTCCTTGGGGATCACGTCCCGCTCCTGACCGTGGAAGCGGAGGGCCATCACCGCGGAATAGGTGTCGGTGTACTCGGCGTCGACGTCCTTGATGAACAAGTCGACGATCAACGGCAATCCTTCCGGGCCGCGGAGATTGAGGTAGGCGGCGATCATCGCGTCGAGCGCCACTTTATGTTCCCGAAGCGGCGAACGAATCATCTCTTCCAGCATCGCGGCGTCTTCCGGCTGGCCGCAGACGCCGAGCATCGTGAGATACAACCGGCGGCGGCTGGAGGAGATTTCTGTGTTCTTGACCCAGCCCACGAGCTTGTCGTGATTCATCCGGGGCGCCAGCGACGTGACTTCTGCGAACGGCGCTCGGGCGAATTCGTCGTAGGAATTGACGGCCAACAGCGGGTCGGCGTCTTCCAGGTAGTGTTGAAAGAACGCCAGCCGATCGGCGCCGGATTCCGGGAGCGCCATCATTTCTTGAATGTACTTCACGCCGCGCTCGGACAAGCTGATCGGCGTTTTCCAGGCCGGCGGCTTGTCTTCGATGATCACGGCAAAGACCAGAAACTGGCCGCCGACGGGTTCCTGGCCGAAGTACAGGGCCTCGAACGTTTCGGCGGCGCCGAGCTTGTCTTCGCCCTTCAAGATGTGGGCGATGGTGAATTTGCACTTGGCGACTTCCGCGCCGGCAGGTGCGGCGAACGGGGCGCTGGAATCGCTGCCGGCCGGTTCCTCGGGGCGTTCAACAAGTGTGGCGATCACCGCGATATCGTTGGCGGCGACCTCCTCACTGAACGTCAACTGAACGGCGCTGCAGAACGGGCAGGCGCTCGCGGGCATAGCTTGCAGTGCGATGCCGGAGATCGCGGCGGCGACCACGATGGAGCGGACAATTCGAGGCAACATGGCAGGCTCGAAAGGTGGGAGGCGGAAGTTTTGCCGCGGCCAGGTGATGCCGCGCGGCGTATCACTATCATAGGCGATGTTCCAGCTCCGCAGCAGTCCGAGCCGATTACGGCGAGCTGCTGAGCGCTTTGCCGACGTCGGTCCGATAGGCCGCAACGGCGGGCAGAATCCCCACCAATTGGGCCAGCAGGGCGAGGCCGCCGATCAACATTAATTCTGTCGGGATCGGCAGTTTGCGGCCTTCCCCGAACGTACCGAGCCAGGGGGCCAGGTCAATCGGCGCGGCCATCGCGAACCAGCCGATCTGTACGCCGGTCTGGTCCAAAATCCATGGGCTCATCGCGGCGATCAGGCCGTGTCCGAGCAGAAAGCCCGCCACGCCGCCGCCGACGGCCAGTAACAGCGATTCAACCAGGATGACCCGCACAATCGTGCGACGGGGCGCGCCAAGCGCCCGCATGATGCCAATCTCGCGGCGGCGGTCGCTCATCGAGTTGTACATGCTGACCATGATGCCGATGCCGGCCACGATCACGACGAGCGTGGCCAGGCCGACTAGCAACATTTCGATATTGCCGACCAGTCCGTCGAACAGTCGGGCGATTTCCATTTGTGGCTGAACGACCTGGCCGAACGGCGATTTGTTGACCGCCTTCGACAGAAACAACGGCGCGGTCACATTGGCCGAGCGAATCAGGATCGCCGTCACCTCGCGTTGACTCTTCGGCAACGGGGCATGCGCGTGGGCATGGTCGTGCGCATCGTGACCGTGCGCGTCATGCGCATGATCGTCATGGGTCTGAGCATTCGCGGCGGGGGCGGCGTGATCGTGATCGTGAGCGGCCTCCGTCGCAGGGGCCGCGGCGTCATGAGCGTGGTCATGCGCAGCTTCGTCATGCGCATGGGCGTCTTCGGCGGCATGTTCGTGCGCCACTGTCGAGGACGGCTCGTGAGCTTGCTCGCCTTCATGCGCGTGGTTGTGTTCGTCATGCGAGTGCGCGGCGGCTTCCGACGGCGGGTCGAGGGCGTGCCCTTCCAGCAGGAAGAAGCCCTCCATGTTCACGAACAGCGCCCGGTCGTTGGGCGTACCGGTGGGCGCCAAAATGCCGACGACTTTGAACGGGTCGTGGTCGTGTGTGTGGGCGTCTTCTGATTCCGTGACGCCGTGCGTCGGGGCGAACGTGTCGCCGACTTTGAGACCCGTCTTACGCGCGACCGTGGCGCCGACGACGCCTTCGAAATAGGCGTCTGCTTTGAAGTTGCGGCCGGCGCTAAAAGCGTACTTCGTCCCAGGGGCGTACTCCAGCTTGTCGAACATGTCGATCGTCGTGCCGACGACGCGGTAACCCTCGTAGTTGTCACCGAGGCAATACGGAATCGCGAGCCCGACGTACTTGGCATACTTCCCTTTGTGTTCGGGCGTGTTGAGGAATTCCTCGTAGTACGTGTACGGCAGGTTTTCGACCGGCTTGCTGAGGTGAAAGACAGTGTTCAACACTGCCTGCAGCGCGCCGCCTTTGGCCGTGACGATCATGTCGTAGCCGGCGGCGTTGCGGTTGAACGATTGCGCCACTACGCCGTGAATGACCAGCACCGCGACGATCAGCGCGACGCCCAGGGCCATCGACAGGGCCGTGAGAAACGACGACAGTGCGCGTTGTTGAATGCTACGCCAGGCGATCTTCCAGATGCTCATGACTGCGCCACCGCCCGGTTCAGTTGTTCCAAATGTTCGACGCGCTCGAACTGGCCCGCCACTTCGGGGCTGTGCGTGACGACGACTAACGCGACTTTCTGCTCGCGGCAGGTGTCGCGAATCAGGTCGATAATCTGTTTTTGATGTCCGGAATCGACGCTGGCGGTCGGCTCGTCGGCCAGGAGCAGCTTGGGGCGATTCGCCAATGCCCGGGCGACCGAGACCCGTTGCTGTTCGCCGACCGAAAGCATCGACGGTTTATGGGAGAGCCGCGCGCCGAGGCCGACACGTTCCAAAAGTTGCTTTGCACGTTCACGGTCGGCCCGCCCACGGCCGAAGCTCATGCCGAGCAGCACGTTTTCCAGCGCCGAGAAGCCGGGCAACAAGTTGAACGTCTGGAAGACGTAGCCGATGTGCTGCGCGCGAAATTGATCGCGTCCGGCTTCCGGCAGTTGGGCGATATCCCGGCCGCCGATTTGCACCTGCCCCGAGTCGGGTCGCGTGATGCCGGCGATCACATGCAGCAGCGTGGTTTTGCCGCAGCCGCTCTGGCCGACGAGGGCCAATTGCTCCCCTTCACCGACGGCGAAGCGGGGCACGTCGAGGATCGGCAGCCGGCCGCCGCCTGGCTCGGTAAACGATTTCTTCACGTCTGTCAGCAACAACATGGATGCATTCCGTTCCCCATGAGCGGCGTCTCAAGTGGTTTCAGTATATTGATTTGAGTCACGGGGACAACCCGGCATGACCGTGCGACGCGAATGTGGGTGCAATTGGGTTGCAGGTGGATTCGCGAGCTGGGTACGGATCGCCACGTGGTAATTCTTACGTGGCCGGACGTTGTGCGGTTCAAAGGCCAACGGAGAAGTCGTAGGGCGGGCCAGCGCAACTGGTGGGATTGATTGAATAACTTCGCGTGGCAGCGCAGACAGTCCTGAAAACGGGGCAGACGCGCCCGCCG
>JAWXBP010000350.1 GCA_034440135.1 Planctomycetia bacterium | reverse complement strand
CTCCGGTTCGTCCGGTTCTTCCGGTGGCTCGGGTTCCAGCGGCTCGTCGGGCAGCTGGGGATCGAGCGGATCGAGTGGCGGCTCCAGCGGCGGGTCGAGCGGCGGATGGGGCGCCCGTCGCGCTGCCCGTCGTGCCGCGCACGCTTCGAGCGGCAGCTGGGGTTCGTCCGGCTCGTCCGGCGGAAGCTACGGCAGCTCGGGCTCGTGGGGCAGCTCCGGTTCGTCCGGTGGCAGCTCGGGTAGCTCCGGTTCGTGGGGCAGCTCGGGTTCGTCGGGCGGTTACAGCACCTCGAACGACGTGATCATCGAAGACGGCGCCGTGATCGAAGAAGGCGCTATGCCCGCTACCGAAGGCGCCGCTCCGGCCGCCGAAGGCGTGACGACCGAACCGCAAGCCATGCACAGCGCCGACAGCGCCGTGTTGACCGTCCAGGTTCCGACCAACGCCAAGATCTACGTCAATGGCGTGGCCACGACGAGCGAAGGCGCGGAACGGAACTACGTTTCCCGCGACCTGCGCCCGGGCTTCAACTACACGTATGAACTGCGTGCCGAATTCGTCCGCGAAGGTAAGTCGGTCACCGAGACCAAGTCGGTCACGTTGACGGCCGGCCAGACCGCGCGGGTTGATTTCGAAGCCGAAACCACGAAGACTGCCGCCGCGGGCGAACCGCTGACGACGGTCCTCAAGGTCAATGTGCCGGCGAACGCCAAGGTGTTCTTGGCCGGACACGAGACCGATTCGTTCGGCTCGGTGCGTGAATTCTCCACCAGCCGCCTGAACTCGGGCGACCAGTGGGAAAACTACACCATCCGCGTCGAAGCCGACGTGGATGGCCGGATGGAAACGCAAGAAGAGACGATCACTTTGGCTGCTGGCGATAATCGCGAAGTGAACTTCGATTTCGCCGCCACCAAGGTCGCCTCGAAGTAGTCTTACAAACAGCCTCGCGATGATTCGCCTGTCCCTCTCGGGCGATCAGCGCAAGAACCGTTTGAAATACGAACCCCTCGATTCGGACTTCCGGATCGAGGGGTTTTTTGTTTTATGCCGTCGCGCCGCACACTGCCCAGCGTTGCACGCACGCCACGCGCGCCCGGTTTACGTTCTGTTTTTGCCTCGCCGCGCCGATAAACTGGGTAGACGGTTCGCATCAGGCAGGCTGTGAGGCCGCCGTGTGAGTCCGAGAGAGTTTTCTCGGATACGCAATCACCGCGGGTGCCTGGGGCAGGGGCACACGAGACTCAGTCCCCATGGTCGAACCACTGGGGCTTCGTTTGATCGGTCAGCAGGTCGCCACGATGCCCCAGCGTTATCGGCTTGGTTACTTCCGTCATTCGCCCCAGCCCCAGGCATCCGGCGTCAACTCTTGGAAACGCGACTGATGAACATCGCCTATCCCTCCCTGCGAGCCCGAGTCATCGGCAGCGTGTTGATTGCCTTCCACATGGCGGCGATCATCATCGCTCCGTGGTCGGCGCCGCCGTCGAGTCCTTTGGCGCAAACCGCGGCCAGGCCGTTTCAGCCTTACTTGCAGGCCGGCTACCTGAATCATGGCTATCACTTCTTTGCACCGGAACCGGGCCCCAGTCACCTGGTGCGCTACGAATTGAAGATGCCGGGCGGCAGCGTGAAGTCGGGGCGGTTCCCGGATCTCGCCGAACATCAACCACGCTTGCTCTATCACCGTCACTTCATGTTGACGGAGTTCCTGAATCAGATTCCGCCGGATGAAAAGTCGGCGGAGCAATGGCGAACGCAGCCGGAGTGGCCGTTGCAACAACTGAGCGCAGGGCAACGTCAATTGGCCCGCGGCTACGCCGACCACTTGCTGAACAAACATGGCGCCGCGTCGGTGAAGCTGTATCTCGTGCGGCATCACTTCCCTTCGCCGATCGACGTGCAGAAGGGCATGAAGCTGGACGACGCGAGCCTGTATCAAGAGAAATCGCTGGGCACTTTTACGCGGAACGAATCATGAGCACCGTCGCCTTACGCTACCCGCTCGATCTCGCGCGCTGGTTTTCCGAAGGCTGGAACCGGTTTTGGTTCACGCCGCGCGATCCCGCCACGCTCGGCTTGATCCGCATCCTGGCCGGCGCCATGTTGCTCTACACGCACGCCGTCTGGACGCTCGGCCTGAGCGACTTCATGGGCGCGCAACCGTGGATTCCGCGGGCCTCGGCCGAATACATCTACGGCCCCGACAGCATGCGTTGGACGTGGAGCATGCTGTGGTGGTGCGAATCGCCCGCCGCGCTCTGGACCGTGCATGTCGCCGCCCTCGTGGCGATGTTCTGTCTGACGATCGGCTTTCAGACGCGGATTGCGAGCATCGTGTCGTTCGTGCTCTGCGCCTCGTACGCCAATCGCACCGTGGCCTCGCAGTTCGGATTGGATCAAATCAACGGAATGCTGGCGCTGTACCTGATGATCGGCCCCAGCGGCGCGTGTTACTCAGTGGATCGTCTGATCGCTCGCTGGCGCGCTGGCGAGAAGTTGCCGCTGCCCGCGTCGAGCGTGATGGCGAACATCGCCACACGGTTGATTCAGTTGCATATGTGCGTCATTTACTTCAACGCCGGCCTGTCAAAACTGCAAGGCGGCATGTGGTGGGACGGCTCGGCGCTCTGGGGCGCGGTGGCGAACCTGGAATACCAGTCGCTGGACCTGACCTGGCTCTCCAATCACCCGTATGTCATTAGCTTCATGACGCATACGACCATCATCTGGGAAATCTCGTTCTGTGCGTTGATCTGGAACCGGATGCTGCGGCCGCTCGTGTTGCTCGTGGCGATTCCCTTGCACCTCGGCATTGCCTTCGGCATGGGCATGATCACCTTCGGCTTCGTAATGCTGTACGGTTGCCTGGCGTTCGTCGAGCCCAGCTTTGTGCGCGGCATCGTCGACCGCTGGCTGCGGGGCGCGCAGGTGCTTCCGGACGCGGAGTTGAATTCGCTTGAATCCGGCGAGAAGGCGGAAGCTCAGCGACCCACAACGGCGCCGGGCGCGGGAGCGCGACTGCGGCGCGGTCCACGTGCAGATACTTTGACGACCGGAGCGCGGGCATCCGAATCGCGCTGACGTCGCCGTCCAAGCAACGTCAGAATTGCCGGCAGCATGACCAGCGACGTGAACATCGACGTTGTCATGCCAAGCGTGAGTACGCGACCGAGGCTCTGCAGGCCTTGATGCTCGGAGATCATCAAGCTGCCGAAGCCGACGATCTCTTGCAGCGACGACAGCAACACGCTTACCGCGGTCGAGTTCGACATCCGGTACGCGCCCGGCTGGCTCCGGTAGTCGTGGATGATATGAACGCCTTCGTCGATGCCGATCCCGAAGATCAGCGGCAACACGATCATGTTGGCCGGATTGAGCGGCACGCCGAGCCAACCCATCAGGCCGAACATCTGCAACATGCCGACCGCGAGCGGCAAGAACGCCAACAGCACGTCGCTGAATCGGCGGAAGTCGATGGCCAGCACCACGCACGACGCGATGAACGCATAGAGCATGGCAGTCTGGTAGCTCTCCTTCATCTCACGCGAGGCCTCGAAGGCCTGTAGCGGTTCGCCCGTGACTTCCGGATCGACCGTGCGCAACTCAGCAACAAAGGTTTCCAACGTGGCGCGGTTCCAGATATCGCCGCGGCCGTACACCTTAAGCAAGTGCATTCCCTGCGGACTGCGAAAGCGCCGCACCAGGCTCTCCGGCAGATCGTCGAACGACGGCGCTGAAGCCGACGACGCATCGCGCACCATTTCGAGTCGCCGCAACCCTTCGGCCGCCAGCGTCTGCTGATAGCGCGTCATGCGGAGGAAATAATCTTCCGGCCGCGTGGCGAACAGCAAGTCACGCACAGTCGAAAGTTGCTGCGCGACATGCGCGAGCTCCGGCGTCGCCGCGGCAGCTTGATAGAGATCGGTGACCGCCTTCGCTAATCGCGCCGGTTGCTCCACCGGCACGAGGGGAACATTCACCGGCAAGGTATTCAGCTTTTCATGAATGGCGGCGATCTGCTGCGCCTTCTCCGGTTGCTCGACGCCGACCAGCGAGACGATTTCCTCGACGCGATCGACCGTCGCAAGTTGTAGGAAACGCTGCTTCCGCGCGAGCAATTCGGGCACATCGCCGGCGATGGAGACCGCGTACCAGGTGTTTTGGTCGGAGTCGGCCAGGAGTTTGCGTTCCAGGTCGACGCTTTCCAGGCCCTGCGATTGCAGGTTCAGCAAGTTGTGGTCGTACCAGACACGCGGCGCGCCGGCCGTCAGGGCGCCGGTCACCACGACGCTGGCGACCAAAATCCAGCCGGGATTTCGCAACATCGCCACGGACCAGCTGCCGACATCCAGCGGCGCCGCGACGAACACGCGCGGGCGTTTGCGATCGCTCAGCACCAACATCGCCGGTAGCACGGTCACCGCGGCGACGAAGCAAAGCAGAATGCCGCCGCCGGCGATGATCCCTAGTTCTGCTACGCCGGGGAAGTCGGTCACTCCGGCCGTAAAGAATGCGAGCGCCGTCGTCACGGCGCCGGTCGTGATGCCAGGGCCGATGCCGATCGCGGTCTTGCAAAGTGCGTCGTCCAGCGTTTCGCGCTCGATGCGCAATTGCAGATACCGCGCGACGTAATGAATGCCAAAATCCATCCCGAGCCCGATGAGGAACACCGAGAACGAGACGCTGAGGATGTTCAGATGGCCAATGACGAGCGTCAGGTAGCCGAACGACCAGGCCATGCCGATCAGCAGTGTGATCGACGTCCAAAGCGGATGCCGCCAACCGCCGAGGATCGCCACGAACACAGCCGCGACGCCGATGAACGAGATAATGTTGGCCAGCGACATATCGCGCTGGCTGACGCGCATCTCGTCGTTCTCCATGATCGGCAAACCGGTCAGGCCGATGCGCACATTCGGATGACGCGGCTGCACTTCGGCGACGATCGCGCGCAAGGCGTCGATCGCTTCGCTGCCTTGCACGAAGCCTTCATCTTTGTTCACCACGCGCAGCAACAGCAATCCCAGCCGCCCGCCGTCAGCAGAAAGATACTCCGTCGGCAAGGCATCGGAGGACAACATCCCCTCCGCGAAGGGGCCGGACGCCGTCGGCGGCGGAGATTGATCGGTGAGCGCGCGTTCGAGATGATCCAACAAGGGGCGCAACGCATCGAGGCGCGCTTCCGCGGTGACCGGACTTGC
Source organism: Planctomycetia bacterium (assembly GCA_034440135.1). Classification (NCBI taxonomy): domain Bacteria; kingdom Pseudomonadati; phylum Planctomycetota; class Planctomycetia; species Planctomycetia bacterium. The sequence continues at coordinate 351 of JAWXBP010000350.1, read as the reverse complement.
CCGCGCGCCGTCGCTCCAGGCCGCGCCGGCCGCCATGAGTTGCCCGCCGAAGTTGAGTTGCGACCAATCGCCGCCCAGCATCGGCGAAGGCTGTTGAACCGATTTCGCCAACGCGGCGAGTTGCTCGTCGGACGCTAGATGCAGCCCCTTGGCCGCCAACTTGCTCGTGTCGATCTTGTACAGCAGCGACTCGAACAGCCGCTCCTCACGGGCGAGGATTTCGCCCAACTCATCGACGACCGGCCGGACCGCTGCCGAGGAGCCGCCCTCGACGACCACGACCACGTCTTCCGCATCGCCGAATTCGCTCAGGTAGTTGAGCCAACGGCGGTTGTATTCGCTCGTGGGGCT